>CAZXXM010000390.1:0-3340 GCA_964644715.1 uncultured Salinisphaerales bacterium | reverse complement strand
CGGCGCCGCGCGCTCCATGCATGGAACTGTCGCTGATCGAGTGGTCGGATGACCTGCTGCGACTGCTGGCCGCCGCGTTCATCGGCGCCCTGATCGGCCTGGATCGCGAGCTTCTCGGAAAACCGCTGGGCTTTCGCACGCTCGGCGTCGTTGCCATCGCCTCCTGCGCGCTGGTCGTCGCTGTCGATCGCTACGATCTTTCCGCCGCCGGCGACAACCAGAACGTCGGGCGTGCCATCCAGGGACTGATGGCGGGGATCGGTTTCCTCGGCGGCGGCGTGATCCTCCACACCCGCAGGGACCATGTGAAAGGCCTGACCACCGCTTCGCTGGTGTGGCTCACTGCGGCGCTCGGTGTCGTCTGCGGACTCGGCGCCTGGGCCGTCGCGGTCATCGCCGTCGTTCTCGCGATGCTGATCGTCAAGGCGGGCGGGCCGCTCGAGCGGGCCATCGATCGTCGGCGTCTTCGATCGGAACGCTCGCGAAGCAAAGCAGATCCTTAACGCCAACCCGTCCGTCGCGCAGGGTGGCCACCTGCGCGACGAACGGGCGATGAACGATCGTTCTACTTCTGGCAGCGCGAATCGGTCTTTGCATCCTCGCCGGTGCAGTTCGCCGACTGGATCTTCTGGCCCGCGGCTTCCACGTCCTTGCCCGCACCCTCGACGGTGTTGCACCCCGCGAGCAGCGAAGCTCCGAATACGGACAACACGGCCATCATCTGGGCCAGCGACGACTTTTTCATGTAGCGCTCCTGGGAAGTGAAGGGACCGACCCCATCGCAGACGCCGTGCCCGGCGTCCGGACCCCGGCGATGCGACCCGTTTTCCCGTCAATTCGGGTGGGCCCCTGCCAGTGCGAGCAGCACGTCTCCCTGCAAAATTATTCGTAATCCCTGTCGCTTTTCGTATTTCGCGCACGTGTGACGGCATGACAGAATCCCGCCGCATCGGGCACTCGTCCCATCTGGGCCTCGTCGATTCGACGAGAGGAACGGAGACGGGCCCACGATCGGGAGAGACAATTCGGAAATGCCAACGACGGCCTCCAGAAAGGCAGTGGTCCTGGTGGTGGACGACGAGCAGTCGGGCGCGGAAGCGCTCAGCATGCTGCTGCAGGATGCAGGCTACGAAACCGTGGTCGCACACAGCGGCCCCGAGGCCCTGAATCACGCGCAAAAGACGCCGCCAGATCTCGTGCTGCTCGACGTCCGCATGCCGAACATGGACGGCTTCGAGACCTGCGAGCGCCTGCACCGGCTGCCGGGCCTGGCGGACATTCCAGTGATCTTTCTGACCGGCTCCTCGGAGCGTTCGGGCATCGTGCGCGCCTTCGCGTCCGGGGCACGCGATTACGTGACCAAGCCCTTCCTGCTCGAAGAACTGCTGGCACGCGTCCGCACGCACGCCGATCTCAAGCTGTCCCGGGACCGCCTCGGCCAGATGCTGAAGGATCGCGAAGAGATCACCAGCGTCGTCGCGCATGATCTGAAGAACCCGCTCACCTGCATCCTGTTCGCGGCCGAGTTCCTGAAGCGGCCGTCGAAGAACCCGGCACGCGACGAGGAGTTGATCAACGAAATCCTCGACAATACGCGCTCGACGCTGGACTTCATCCAGCGCTTCCTTGCGCGCGGCGCCGAAGGCAAGCGCCTGCGCGAATTCGCGGCGCGGCGGGTCAACCTGCTCGAGCTGAGCCGCAACGCCGTCAAGTCGCAGCGCGTAGCGTCCGAGGCGCACGACATCCATCTCGACGTGAGCGGTGTCGATGCCGAAGCGCTCGCCGACCCGGACGTCACGCGCAACGTACTGCAGAACCTGATCGCCAACGCGATCCACTATTCGCCACCGGGCAGCTCGGTGGAGATCGCGGTCAGTCGCATGCCGACCGGCTTCGCGCAGTGCCGGGTCATGGATCGCGGCCCGGGCGTGCCGGAAGCCGACCGCGCCAAGCTGTTCACCCGATTCCTGAGCGTCGCCAGTGCCGCGGATCGCAGCCCGTTCTCCTCCGGGCTGGGCCTGGCCATCGCCAAGCACGACGTCACGCTGATGGGCGGCTATCTCTGGTACGAATCGCGCGAAGGCGGCGGCAGCGTCTTCGGCTTCGATCTGCCGGCACCCTGACCTCGCACGGCGCCGGAAACGAAGGACCGGCTCGAGGCCGGACGTCTTCGATGATGCGATGCGGTGATACCGCGATGGACGTTCGACATTGCAGTTTGCGAAACGGGACGCTCGAATATCGCATCCTGCACGATCATCGCGAACGGTCTTTTCAGCCCGACTGCGTAAAACCGCTGTTTTTTCGATGGCACAACCGTTGCCACTTCTTCTCCGATCCGTTCCGGCGGTGCCCATCCAGACCGGATGAGCCCGCCACCGGAACGGGCGAGGCCTTCGCTATATCGCGGTTCCCCCACGTCCCCGGCCGAAGATCAGGGACACGAGGAACAGAACGATGAAGACGACGAAGAGGATGCGCGCAATTTCGGTAGCCGCTCCGGCGATGCCGCCGAAACCGAATACCGCCGCGATGATCGCAATGACGAAAAAGATGACTGCATATCTCAACATGGGAATCTCCTCCAGCGGACTTGAAAGGGCAACGGCGCTCTCATTCCACCTTTTGTGCCTGCTCAAAGATTCTTTTTCGGACAAGGCCTTGTCCTCGTCTGGCCGGTCCGCACGCGGCGCTTTCCGCATCGAGCCCGCGAACACGGTTTGCATAATGCGAGACGCGCCCTTCACCGCCGGGAGCCGCCCGTGAGCCTTCCTCTTCGCATTCTGGTGATCGACGACGACGCATCGATCCAACGCGCTTTCCGCCGCGCTCTCGAAGACGAGGGCTACAGCGTCGTCACCGCCCAGTCGGCCGTCGATGCGGAGGCCGCCATCGGCCGCGGTGCGTTCGACATCTGCACGCTCGATCTGAACCTGGGCGAGGTCTACGGGCTGGACCTGCTGCCGCGGCTGCGCGAGTGGGCGCCGTGGATGCGCGTGATCCTGGTCACCGCCGTCGACGACGTGAAGGTGGCGATGAACGCGGTGCGCACCGGTGCCAGCGACTACCTCGTGAAGCCCTGCACGCCCGAGCAGTTGACGCACGCGGTCGACCAGCAGGCGCAGGCGCGCCGGCTGGAGAAGCGCATCGAATCGCTGGAGAGCGACAGCAACTCGCGCGAGACTCACAAGTTCTTCACGTCGAATACCTCGCTGATGGCGCAGTTCGAGTCCGCGCGCCAGGTGGCGACGACCGATGCGACGGTGCTGCTGCTCGGCGAGAGCGGCACCGGCAAGACGGCGCTGGCGCGCGCGATCCACGACTGGAGCAACCGCTCGAA
>CAZXXM010000389.1:0-3342 GCA_964644715.1 uncultured Salinisphaerales bacterium | reverse complement strand
CACGGACCCCGCGCCGGCAGTGAACTAGAATTCGCGCCCCCGTCACCCTTCGCACGCGCCTGCCTTCGGGCCTGCTTCGTGCAGGAGCTGTCCCATGAGCGCGATCGACGTCCTGCGCGAACATTTTGGTAGCCGCTTGCTCGTGGAAGCCGAGCGGCGTGCGCCGTATGAAATCCCGGAACGCGGCGCGCCCGGCCATGCCGAGGCCGTCCTCGTGCCCGATTCGGAAGCCGAGGTCGAGCGCGCACTGAAGCTGGCCAACGAGCATCGCCTCCACTTCGTCCTTAGCAGCGGTCGCACCGGGCTCGTGGAGTCCCAGCGGCCGGAAGGCGAAGTGGTGCTGAGCCTGGAGAAGCTGCGAGGGTTCCTCGCCTTCACGCTGTCGGACGGACGCGAATGCTCTTTCGAACGCAGTGACGTGCCCGATGCCGTGCGCGACCGCCTGTTCGCGTGGTGGAGCGGCCTGGGCAAGCCGGATCTGGCCGGTTCGACCGTCACGATCGAGGCGGGGCTGGCGGTCGACACGCTCAACGAGATTCTCGCGCCGCTGGGCCGCATGTTCCCGATGGAAATGGGGTCGACGGCGTCCGCGAGTCTCGGAGCCTGCGTGGCCAACGCCTCGGCCGCCGCCAACGCGGACTGCTACGGGACGGCGGCGCACATGGCGACGGCGGCCTGGGGTTTCTGGGGCGACGGCAGCGCGACCGGCCCGCAGGCGGCTTCGAGCTGGATGCGTCCGGCGCCGGATCAGCTGGCCATCGATTCGACGCGCCTGCCACCGGCCTGGGGCCTGGTCGGCTCGCAGGGCGTGTTCGGCGTCATCACGCGCGTGCAGCTGCGCACGCAGCCGGTTCCGCAGACGCGCGAGGGCGCGATGCTCGCCGTTCCGAGCATGCCCGAGGCGATGCGGATCTTCTCGCTGGCACGTGAAACCTTCGGCGCCAACATCGAAGAATTCGAATTCCTGTCGCGCAGTGCCGTCGAACTGGTGCTGCGGCGCAAGGGTGGCGACGTGCGCCTGCCGTTCGAGCGCACGCCCGACGCACCCTATCTGGTGCTGATGCAGGTCAAATCTGACCTGCCGGACGAGGACCTCGCGCAGAAGCTCTACGCGTTCTGTTCGGAGACGGCGGGGGTGCCGGATGAGGCCATCGGCTACGCGCCGCTGCCGGCGCTCAAGAAGATTCGTCACTCGGTGACCGAGGCGAGCAATCTCGAGATGCGCGCGCTCGGTGGCGGCCGCCTGTCGTTCGACACGGCGACGCCGGTGTCGGTGTTCGGTGATTACCTGGCGCAACTCGCCGGAGAACTGCGCGCGGCGCGGCCGGACGTGCAGCTCGTCGACTTCGGCCACGCCGGCGTCGGCGGCGCGCACCTGCACCTGATCGGCGGGCAGGGCGCCCCGGTGGCGCCGGATGCCGCGCGGCTGACGCAGATCGTGTTCGACGTCACGCAGTCGTTCGGCGGCACGTTCAGCGCGGAGCATGGTGTGGGCCCCAAGTGGGCCACCGAGTTCCTGCAGCGCACGCCGCGCGCGCGGCTCGACGAACTGGCCGCACGCAAGCGCCGGCACGATCCGCGCAACGTCCTGTCGCCGCGCAGCTTCGGATTCGACCGGCTGCTCGCGGAGTAGCGCGCTGCCGTGAGCGCCTTCCTGCTGCTGATCACCTGTCCCGCGCTGGGATGGCTGTTCGCGCGCCGCGGCTGGATGCCGGCAGGCACACACGGCGTGATCAATGCCTGGCTGCTGCGCGTGGCATTCCCGGCGCTGGTCCTGGAGCAGATCCCGCGGCTGCAATGGGATTCGACCTTGCTGTTCGCCGCTGCCACGCCGTGGATCGTCATCCTCGGGGCTGCGACGCTGATTCCGCTGGTCGGGCGGCGGCTGGGCTGGAGCCGGGCCAGCATCGGTGCGCTGGTGCTCACCTGCGGCCTGGGCAACACAGCCTTCATCGGCCTGCCGATGATCCAGGCGCTGGCCGGTCCGCAGGCCCTGGGACCGGCGCTGCTGTCGGACCAGATCGGCAGCTTCCTGGCGCTGTCGACGATGGGCGTGATCCTGGCCGGGTTGTACGCCGGCGATCGCATCGAGCCGCGCGAGCTGTTGCGCCGCCTGATGCGTTTTCCTCCGTTCATCGCACTGGCGCTGGCGCTGCTGGTGCGCCTGCTGTTCGGCGGATGGCCCGAGCCGGTTTCCTTCGTGCTGCATCGTCTCGGCGACACGCTGACGCCGCTCGCGCTGTTCTCGGTGGGCCTGGTGTTCCGTTTCGGAGCGCTGCGCGGGCGGGCGCAGCTGGTTGCCGTGGGCCTGGCATGGAAGCTCGTGCTGGCGCCGCTCGCGGCGGTGGCGCTCGCGCTGGTTTCCGGTGTCGGCGGCCTGCCGATGACGGTGGGTGTGCTGCAAGCCGCGCAGGGTCCGATGATCACCGCCGGCATCCTCGCGCAGGAGCATCGACTGGACCCGGAGCTCGTGACCTTGACGGTCGGTCTGGGCATCTTGCTGTCGTTCGTTACCGCGCCGCTCTGGTTCCTGCTGATTCGCTAAGGTGGCGCCTCTGCCGCCGAGGAGACCGACGATGATCCCTGCCTTGCGCCTGCTGCCGCTGGTCCTGCTGCTGAGTGCCTGCGCCGTGGCGCCTCCCGCGCCGCCACCGCCGGCCGTTCCGCAATTCGTCGTGCCCGAGGGGACCGAATTCGTTTCGGACCTGTTCGGTTACTCGCAGGCCGTGCGTGTCGGACCCTGGGTCACGACCTCGGCGATCCCGGGATTCGACATCGAGAAGCGCGGATTTCCCGAGTCCTATCCGGAGCAGGTCCGTGCCGGTTTCGCGAACCTCAAGCGCGTCCTGGAGGCGGCGGGTTCGAGCCTGGACGAGGTGGTGGAGATCACGACGTACCAGCTGGACATGGAGAAGTTCAACGACACCATCGACGGCAAGAACGAAGCCTTCGGCGAGCGTCGTCCGACGTGGACGTCCGTCGGTGCCAAGAGCCTGCCGCTGCCCAGCATGCAGTTCCAGGTCAGCGCGCGGGCCTGGTCGCCGAACGGGAAGGTCGTCGTGATCCCAGGGCAGGGTGAGCCGGAAGCGGCGCCGCCCGCCGCTGCAACGGCCGCGAAGCCGGAACCCAAGAAGAAGGACAACACGCCGCCCCGGTTCATGAACCGGCCGGGTTACTAAAAGAGCTACGTCTTCGCCTGCCAGCCGCCTTCTGCGTTCTGCTCGAAGGTCTTCAACTCGTAGCCACGTTCGCGATAGAAACGAAAGCGCGCTCGAGACTTCGCGCGGCCGGTGTCGCTGGCCGGAACCACTTCGAGCACACGCTCGAACGTGGAGAACCAGG
>CAZXXM010000388.1:0-3357 GCA_964644715.1 uncultured Salinisphaerales bacterium | reverse complement strand
TCGGCGCGACGGTGGCGGACGCGCGCCGGCCGCAGATCGTGCAGCTGCTCGCGGAGCGCGGCATCCCGCTGATCGAGGACGACGTCTACGCCGAGCTCTACTACGGCGCCCGCGCGCCGCGTCCCTACAAGTGCTTCGACCGCGAGGGCCTCGTTCTGCATTGCGGCGGTTTCGCGAAGTGCCTGGCGCCGGGTTGGCGGATCGGCTGGGTCGCCGGCGGGCGCCACGCGCGCCGACTCGAGCGGCTCAAGACGATGAGCAGCCTGGCCACGAACATCCCCGCGCAGGAAGGCCTGGCGGACTACTTCGGACGCGGCGGCTACGAGTCGCATCTGCGGCGCCTGCGGCGACGGCTCGCCTCGCAGCAGGAAGAGATGCTGGCGGCCATCGCCCGGCACTTTCCGTCAGGCACGCGGGCCACTCGTTCGCAAGGCGGTTACTTCACCTGGGTCGAGCTGCCGGCGCGGATCGATGCGCTCGACTTGCATCGCGCGGCATCCGCCGAAGGCATCGGCCTGTCGCCGGGACCGATGTTCTCGGCACACCGTTCGTACCGGAACTGCGTGCGCCTCAACTATGGACATCCCTGGGACGCCGAGCTGCGGGCCGGCATCGCGCGCCTGGGCGCGCTGGCGCATGAGCTCGCCTGACGCTTCGCGGCCGCCGCCTGCGGATGATCGTCCGGCCAGCGCGGCCCCTCGGGTGACCATTCCGGCGGACCGAACAGCCAGCCCAGCTTGTTGCGCAGCCCCTTCGCGTTCCAGGCCTGGCGCAGCGCGAAGGCCAGCTCATGAAAGATCACGGTATCGAGCCGGAAGGTCTTGATGTCGTGTACCAGGCCGTAACGCACCGGGACGTCCGCGCGTTCGGGTTGAAAGGTGCCGAACAGCTTGTCCCAGATGATCAGGATGCCGGCGTAGTTGCGATCCAGGTAGATGCCATTGCTGCCGTGGTGCACCCGATGGTGCGAAGGCGTGTTGAACAGCTTCTCGAACCCGCCCAAGTGCCCGACCGTCTCGGTGTGGATCCAGAACTGGTACAGCAGGTTGAGCCCGAACTGCAGCGCGATCGCCGCCGGATGGAAGCCGATCCAGGCCAGTGGCAGCCAGTAGACGAACAGGAACGCCGGACCCAGCGTGGACTGCCGCAGCGCCGTGCTCAGGTTGTAGTGCTCGCTGGAATGGTGGTTCACGTGCTCGCTCCACAGCAGGCGCACACGGTGGGCGAAGCGGTGATACCAGTAGTACGTGAAGTCGTCGGCGAAGAAGAGCAGCACCCAGGTCCACCAGACCAGCGGCGACAGCGTGAACACGCGGTGCTCGTAGACCCAGGCGAACAGCGGCACCGTGTACAGCGCGCAGACGGTCATCACGACCAGCTTGAGCGTGCCCATCGACAGGCTCGTCGCGCTGTCGCGCCATTCGTAGCCCTTGGCGCCGGTTGTCCGGCCTCGCCCATGCAGGACCCGGAGCTCCCAGGCCATCAGCACGAGGAAGTACGGAATGCCGAGTACCAGCAGGTAACGGGACCACCACTCCAGGGTTTCCATGCGGACATTGTGGCGGGCGATCGTCGGCCGGAGAATCGCTCGAAGGGGTTAAAACACATCCAGGGGAAGACCACATGGACGCCGCCAGCCGCTTCCACGCTCATTTCGTCGCCGAGCTGAAAGCCGAGGGCCGCGACGGGGCGTTCATCGCCCGCCACGCCTGGCGTCCGGCCCCGCTCGAATCGCTGCGCGTGCTGGGCCCCGGACGCGATCTCGATCTGAAGAAGCTCGAGACCAGCGCTGCCGAGATCGACGCCCTGCCCTCGCCCGCGGACTTCCCGCCGCTCGATGCCGCGTTCCACCGGCGGCAGAAGCTCGCGCTGATCGTGGTCCCCGGCTTCACGCACGAGACCCTGCGCAACTATTCCTGGCACGAACAGATCCAGCGACTCGATTCGCCGCATCACGTCGTGATGCTGCACGCGCCAGAGACCGAAGACGGCGCGGTGCGCGAGCAGGAATACGGCCGCGGCGACGGCATGAAAGTGCTGTATCTGCGGTATCCGCGCTCGAACGCCGATTCGCGGCACATCGTGCCGACAATGTTCTCGATGCTGCGCGACAGCGCACACCTGCGGCAATGGATGGCGGACGGCTATCGCCTGGTCTTCGTCGGCTATTCGTACGGCGCGCCGCTGTCGCTCGAGCTGCTGGCGGCGATGAACAGCGGCGAGCTGCCCGGCCAGGCGTTGCTGTCGCGCACGGCCGCTTTCGTCGGCATGTGCGGCGACATCGGTGGCTCCTACCTGGCGGACGACGTCCTGCACGAGACGCCCCGCTTCTTCTCGATGCGCCGGCTGATCGCGTTCTGCGCACGGCATCCCTTGATCGCGAAGCTCGTCGGCCTGGGCACGCCGCAGTTGCTGGCCGACATGGAAGGCGGCGTGCAGGCCCTGGGCCACACGGTGCGGCAGGCGCGACTGCGCGAGTACGCGCCGCAGCTCCCCGCCCAACTGCACTACTTCTCGATCGCGGCGGTGATGCCGCTGTCCGACTACCGGCGCCGCTGGTGGCAGTTCAATCTCGATGACTACGCGATGTACCGCCAGGCCCTGATCACCGACGCGGTCACCGTCTACAACGACGGCCAGGTCGCGCTGCCCGACAACCTGATCCCCGAGGCCGCGCAGATTCCGCCGGAGCGACGCACGCACCTGGGCGCCGTTCGTACGCATCACTGGGGCGTGAGCTACCTGACGTTCAACTTCGGCCGCAACCACTTTCCGCGCCCCGCGTTCTATCGCGCGCTGATCCGCACCGTCGGCGAAACCCTGGCAGCCCCTGCGACACCGTAGCCCGGACGAAGTCCGGGGTTGCGCTCCGTTTGCGAGGTGAACCCCGGACTTCGTCCGGGCTACGCGTGATACCTCGAGTCCCACTCGCCGCCCGTGAAGCGGGCTCACGCAAATTGACCCAGTCGGGTCATTGCCCACTCCTCAACGCACTTCGATGATCGTCCGCGGCGTCCACCCGCCGCGCACGAACCGGAGCCTCGCGATGATCCTGCAGGAATACGCGTCCTACGACGGCCTCGGTCTCGCCGACCTCGTTCGACGTCGCGAGGTCTCGCCCGAAGATCTCGTCGACAGCGCCATCGATGCGATCGAGCGCCTGAATCCGAAGGTGAACTGCGTCGTGCAGAAGCTGCGCGACCAGGCAATGGATGAGATCAAAGCGGGGCTCGCCTACGGTCCGTTCCGCGGTGTGCCGTTCCTCGTCAAGGAATTCGGCATGCACTACCGCGGCATGATCGCGTCGGCGGGCTCGCGCCTGTCCGAAGGATTCCGGCACGAGTCCAACAGCGTGAT
>CAZXXM010000387.1:0-3361 GCA_964644715.1 uncultured Salinisphaerales bacterium | reverse complement strand
TTTCCGAGTCTTGCGCCCAGCACGGCGTTCAGCTCGCTGCGGTCGTGGACTTCGATCAGCACGTCCATGCCCAGGTCGCGCGCCGTGCGATGCAGTACAGAGAGGCGCGCCGGCGGCAGCGCCGCGGCGATCAGAAGGATGCAGTCCGCGCCGATCGCGCGCGATTCGATCACCTGCAGCTCGTCGATGATGAAGTCCTTGCGTATCGCCGGCAGGCGGACCGCATCACGGGCGGCCTTGAAGTCGTCGACCGAACCCTGGAAGTAGTCCTCGTCGGTGAGGATCGAGAGGCAGGCCGCACCTCCGCGCTCGTACTCGCCAGCGATCCAGGCCGGGTCGAAGTCCGGGCGGATCAGGCCCTTGCTCGGCGACGCGCGCTTGATCTCGGCGATGACCGCGGGCCGTCCGGAGTCGGCGAGCGCGCGCAGGCCGGCGGCGAATCCGCGCGGCGCGCTCTGCGCCTGGGCCAGCTGCGTCAGTGATGCGGCGGTGTGTTGCTTGCGCAGTTGCGCCACTTCCTCGCGCTTGCGCGCCAGGATGCGTTCGAGGATGTCATTCACGCCGCGACGGCTCCGAGGTCTTGCGAGAACGAGGCGAGCTCGTCCAGTTTGCTGGCGGCCTTGCCGGTGGCCAGGGTGTCGCGCGCCAACTTCACGCCGGAGCGCACGTCTTCGGCAAGGCCCGACACGTAAAGCGCGGTGGCGGCGTTGAGCATGACGATGTCGCGCGCCGGCCCGGCCACGTTGTTCAGCGCCGCCCGCACCAGCGCCAGGCTCTGCAGCGGGCCATCGACCTTGAGGCTGGAGATGTCGCCCATCTCCATGTCCAGCGCCGTCGGCATCAGCGATCCGGTGTGGATCTGCCCGTTGCGCAGTTCGGCGAAATGCGTGCGCGCGCCGATGGAGATCTCGTCGAGACCGTCCTCGCTGTGCACGACCATCACGTGCTCGCTGCCGAGCTCCTTGAGCACCTGCGCGACGGGACGCAGCCAGTCGCGATGGAACACGCCGACGACCTGCCGCTTGGCGCCGGCCGGGTTCGTCAGCGGTCCCAGTAGATTGAAGATCGTGCGCACGCCCATCTCGCGGCGCGGACCGATCGCGTGTTTCATCGAGGCGTGGAACGACGGCGCGTAGATGAAGCCGACGCCGACGCGGTGCACGCAGCGCGCCACCGATTCGGGCGGCAGCTCCAGCTTCACGCCGGCGGCTTCGAGAACGTCCGCGCTGCCCGAGGTGCCCGAGACCGAGCGGTTGCCGTGCTTGGCCACGTGACCGCCGGCCGCGGCCACGACGAAGGCGACCGCGGTCGACACGTTGAACAGGCCCGACTTGTCGCCGCCGGTGCCGCAGGTGTCGATCAGGTGCTTGCGGAAGTCCTCGTGCACCGGCACCGGCGTCACCAGTTCGCGCATCAGTTCGACGCCGCCGATGAGCTCTTCGACCGACTCGCCCTTCATGCGCAGCGCGATCAGGAAGCCCGCGACCTGCGCGGGTGTCGCCACGCCGCTCATGACGTCGCGCATCGCGGCGTTCATTTCCGCGCGCGTCAGCGACTCGCGCTCCACCAGTTTCCGCAGCGCCGTCTGCACGCTCATGCGATGTCCTCGTGAAATCGCGTCCGGTCTCGCAAGCTCTTCATACGGCTTCCAGGAAGTTGCGCAGCAACTGGTGGCCGTGTTCGGTGAGGATCGATTCAGGATGGAACTGCACCCCTTCGATCGGCAGCGTGCGGTGACGCAGCCCCATGATCTCGTCCATCTCGCCGTCGGCGGTTTCGGTCCAGGCCGTGATCTCGAAATCTTCCGGCAGACCCGCGCGATCCACGATCAGCGAGTGATAGCGCGTCGCGGTGTACGGCGTCGGCAGATCCTTGAACACGCCGCGGCCGCGGTGGTGCACCAGGCTGGTCTTGCCGTGCATGACTTCGCGCGCGCGTTTCACGACGCCGCCGAAGGCCTGGCCGATGGCCTGGTGACCCAGGCAGACGCCCAGCAGCGGAATGCGTCCCTGCAGCTGGTCGATGAGGTCCAGGCAGATGCCGGCTTCGTTGGGGGTGCAAGGACCGGGCGACAGCACGACGTGGCTCGGCTTCTTCGCCGCCACTTCGTCGACGCTGATGCGGTCGTTGCGATGCACCTCGACTTCCGCGCCCAGCTCACCCAGGTATTGCACCAGGTTGTAGGTGAAGGAATCGTAGTTGTCGATCATCAGGATCATGGCGGGCCGGGGCGTGTGAATCGGTGTGCGATGAAATTCGGTCCGGACGCGGTGGGAAGCGCCGCGATATCGACAGGGGGCGCGAAGACGGATGCGCGATTATCGGACCAAGGGACGTGTGCTGGATAGCGCCGCGAGGTCGGCGCGCTAGGATCGAGGCAAAGAACAGGGGGAAAGTGATGGCCGAACGGGGCACGCAGGGCACGCTGATCGTGATCGCGGTCTACATCCTCGTCGCCGCCACGGTGCTCGGGGTGACCTGGATGCGGACCGGGCGCATCGATCAGGGCATCACGATCGTCGTCACGATCCTGCTGCTGGTGGTGCCGGTCGCCGCGGCGCTGGGCATGCTGGTGATGCCGGACCGTCGCGGGCTGATCTTCTTCGGCAGCTTCTGGGCGTTCTTCGTGCTGCCGTTCGTGGGCGTGCTGCTGTGGGTCGGGCCGCAGGCCTGGATCTCGTCCTCCGCCAGTACCGCCCCGAAGGACCGGGAGGGGCCGTCTCCGGCCGGAACGGCCATCCCGCAGCTTCTCGCCACCCAGCCGATGGCCTTGCGCAAGGGTGCGGAGTCGTCGGTGTTCGAGCTCTGGTCCGACCGCGTCACGACGATGCGCACGGTCTACGTGGACGAGGCCGTCGCCGAGGCCACGCTGCAGGAATCCGAATTGCGCGACCAGGCCTCGAAACCCGCCCGGCTCGGGCATCGCGACGGCTGGATCAAGGAACTCCCCGCCGGCCCGTTGACCGTCTGGAACGGCCGCGAGGGCCGTGAATTGTTGCAGGCGACCGCGCCGGACGAAGCGGCGCTGCAGGCCCATTTCGCAGCGATGGACGCGAAAGCCGCGGCCGCGCTGCCGCCCGACGAGACCGCATCGACGTCCGGGCTCGTCACGGCGCCGGGCGACCCGTTGGGGCTCGGCGAGCACTGGCGATGGTGGGGGGCCGGTCTGGCCGCGTATCTGGTCGTCGTGGTGCTGTTCTTCCTGCGCGCATCGAGCATCGCGACCACCTACGGGCCCGATCCGGGCGTGGCCACGGCGCCGGCGGCCACGCTCAGGGCGCAACTGCTCGCACTCGACCGCGACGACCTGCCGATCCGCGTCAGCGCCGCCGAGCGTCCCGACGAAGTCCTCGTCGACTGG
>CAZXXM010000386.1:0-3400 GCA_964644715.1 uncultured Salinisphaerales bacterium | reverse complement strand
TTCGCTGCAACCGGCGCTTCGAAGAGATGTTCGGTTACGAGCCGGGCTCGCTGACCGGTCGCGACATCGTGCTGCTCTATCCCTCCCGCGAGGAATACGACCGTATCGGCCGGGCGGGCTACGGTTATCTCGAGACGCACGAAACCTATTCGGACGAACGCATGATGCGTTCGCGTAACGGCGACCTGTTCTGGTGCCAGGTCTCGGGCCGCCCGCTCGATCACGATCATCCGACACGCGACGGCATCTGGATCTTCCAGGACATTTCGGAGCGCAAGCGCGTAGAAGAGGCCTTGCAGCGTGCCAACGAGCGGCTGGAAAGCCGCGTCCAGGAGCGCACCGCGGACCTGCGCCGCGCGTACGACGCGCTGCGCGAGGAGATGGGCATTCGCCGTCAGACCGAGGAGGATCTGCGGGCGAGCCAGGAAAAGTACCGGGCCTTGTTCGAGAGCTTCCCGATCGGCATCTCGATCACCGACGAGCAAGGCAAGGTCATCGAGATCAACCGCAAGCTGTCGCGGATCAGTTCCTTGTCCACGGTGGCGCGTTTCACCAGCGAGCTGGAACTGAGCTCGATGAACGCGGCGCTGGTGCACCCCGACGGCACCACCATGAAGCACGACGCGCTACCCAGCACGCGCGCCATCCGCGAGCAGCGCGTGATTTCGGACGTGGAGCTGGGGGTGCGTTACGGCAATGGACGCCTGCGGTGGTTCCAGGTCACGGCGGCGCCGATCCCGGTGAAGGGTTACGGCGCGATGGTCGCGTACACCGAGATCACCGAGCGCAAGCGTTTCGAGGAGCGGGATCGCACGCAGCAGGCGGAGCTGGCACGGGTGTCGCGACTGAACACGATGGGCGAGATGGCCGCTGCGCTGGCGCACGAGCTGGGACAACCGCTGGCCGCGACGCTGAACTATCTGCACGGCTGCCAGCTGCGGCTGGTCGGCGGCGACTACGATCGCGAGCTGTTCGATTCCGCGATCTCGCAGGCGATCTACCACGCCGAGCAGGCGGGCAGCATCGTGCGCCACGTGCGCCAGTTCGTGCGCAAGCACGAGCCGGAGTCGATCCTGGTGCCGATCAATTCCTTGATCGAACAGATGCTCTCCTTTCTGGATTTCGAACGTCGCCAGTCGCGAACCGCGATCAATCTGGATCTCGCGCCGGACGTGCCGTCGGTCTGGGTCGATCCGCTCGAGATCAAGCAGGTGATGGTCAACCTGATCAAGAACGCCTTCGAGGCGATGTCGGACCTTTCACCGGAGGCTCGCGTCATCGACATCTCCACCGGCCGTCGCGGTGACATGGTGGAGGTGGAGGTTTCGGACCGGGGGCCGGGTGTCAGCAAGACCAAGCTGACGCAGATCTTCAATCCTTTTTTCACCACCAAGCGCAACGGCATGGGCCTGGGGCTGGCAGTGTGCCGCTCCATCGTGGAATCGCACGGCGGGCGCCTGATCGTGTCGCGCAACGTCCACGGCGGCGCCGCGTTCTCCTTTACGTTGCCGATTCGCGAAAAATCATCGACGAGACCATTGAATGATCCAGGATAGGATCGCGCCCCGGCGCGAAGAAGAACCGACCGTGTTCGTGGTCGATGACGAAAGCTCCGTGCGCAGCTCGCTGCAGTGGTTGCTCGAATCGATACGGCTCCGGGTGGAGACCTTCGATTCCGCCGAGTCCTTTCTGGCGAAGGTCGTCACCGATCGCCCGGGTTGTCTGGTGCTCGACGTGCGCATGCCGGGTCTGACGGGTCCGGAACTGATGGACCGCCTGCATGAAAAGCACTTCGGAATGCCGATCATCTTCCTGTCCGGTCATGGCGACGTGCCGCTGGCCGTTCACACGATGAAAGGGGGCGCTTTCGACTTCCTGCAGAAGCCGTACAACAACCAGCAGTTCCTCGAGCGCGTGCGCAATGCCCTGGAACTGGATACCAAGAACCGCAGCATGCGCCGGCAGCAGGGGGACACGGCGACGCGTATCGACGGGCTGAGTGGGCGCGAGCGCGAGATTCTGGATCTGGTGATCGAAGGCCAGAGCAACAAGGTGATTGGCCGTGCGCTGGGCATCAGCTACAAGACCGTCGAGGCGCATCGGGCGCGACTGATGCGCAAGATGGGCGTCGCGAGCTTCGCCGAGCTGATGCAGGTGGTGCTGGCGTTTCGGGGTCATGCCTGAATTTCCGTACTCGGAAACGAAAAAGCCCGGCCTGAGCCGGGCTTTTTCGTTGAACGATCACCTGTTTACGCAACAGCCTCGATGGCCTTCCGGATCTTCTTCATCGCAGCCGATTCGATCTGGCGGATACGCTCGGCCGATACGCCGTACTCGTCGCCGAGTTCCTGCAAGCCTGCCTTCTCGCCTTCGGCCAGCCAGCGGCGCATCAGGATGTCGCGCGAACGCGCATCGAGTTGGGTGATCACCTCCCGCATCGTGTTCTCGCGCTGCTCGTGCCAGTCCGCGTCCTCGATCCGCTTGATCGAAGGGTCTTCGACGGCGAGGTAGTCCTCGGGGACGTAGCTGCTTTCGTCATCGTCGGACTGCGTGGCGCTGAACGAGACATCCGCCCCGCCCAGGCGGCCCTCCATCTGGAGTACTTCCTCGGGCTTGACGTTGAGATCGCGCGCCACGGCTTCGACTTCGGCCGAGTTCATCCAGCCCAGCCGCTGCTTGGCCGAGCGCAGGTTGAAGAACAGCTTCCGCTGGGCTTTGGTGGTGGCGATCTTCACGATGCGCCAGTTCTTGAGCACGAACTCGTGAATTTCGGCCTTGATCCAATGCACCGCAAAGCTGATCAGGCGGACGCCGACCGTCGGGTCGAACCGCTTCACGGCCTTCATCAGGCCGACATTGCCCTCCTGGATCAGGTCCGCCAGCTGCAGGCCATAGCCCATGTAGCCGCGTGCGATGTGCACCACGAAGCGAAGGTTCGAAACGACGAGATTCTGGGCCGCCGCGAGGTCGCCTTCGTCACGCAGCCGGTGGGCGAGCTCGCGCTCTTCCTGGGCCTCGAGCACCGGAATGCGGCTGACCGAATGGATGTACGAATCGAGGCTGCCCGCCAAAGGAACCGGCAGGGCCGCGGGGCGCAGCGCAAGGGCCGTGGTGGACGAACTCATTGAAATCTCCCGAATCAGACTGCGAAAAGGATATTAGCACTCGGCGATTTGAGTGCTAACGAGGCTCGGAGTTCCGTCTAACCTCAGAGCAAATTTGATGCCCCCCGATAGCCCGCCTCAATGCTCCGGCGACGGTGCCTTTTACGCGACGGTTGAGAAGTGAAGGTGAATGACCGGAGTTCAAGGGCTAGGTACGCCCAAAATCTTCAGGCGAACGACCCCGTTCCGGGCATCGCAGGATTCATTGACGGGCGGCCAAGAACGCCGACCTGGGA
>CAZXXM010000385.1:0-3422 GCA_964644715.1 uncultured Salinisphaerales bacterium | reverse complement strand
GACCACCAGCCCCACGCGCGTCCCCAGCGACAGGAAGCACACGACGAGCACGATGACGACGGCCTCGGCGAGCGCACTGACGAAGACGTTGGTGGCGCGCGTCACCGCGCGCGGCTGGTCGGCCACGCGCGACAGCTGCATGCCCAGCGGCACGATCTGGTTGAGGGTTTCGAACTCCGCGTCCAGGGCTTCGCCCAGCTGGATGATGTCGCCGCCTTTCTCCATCGAAACCGCGATCCCGATGGCGTTCTCGCCGTTGAAGCGCATGCGCGGTCCCGGCGGATCCTGGTAGCCGCGCGAGATTTCGGCGACGTCGCCGAGGCGGAACGTGCGGCCGTTGAATTCGATCGGCAGCTGCTTGAGCTGTTCGACGCGGGACAGGCCGCCGGTGACGCGCAGGTAGATCTTGTCGGTCGAGGTGTCGAAGTCGCCGGCGGGCGAGACGTCGTTCTGCTGGGCCAGCACGCGGGCGATCAGATCGGGCGGAATGCCGAGCTGCGCGCGCCGCGTATTCGCCATGTCGACGAAGATGCGTTCTTCCTGCAGCCCGATGAACTCGACCTTGGCAACGTCGCGCACGCGCAGCAGGCGGTCGCGGACGCGGTCGGCGTAATCCTTGAGCTCTTCGTAGCTGAAATCCTTGCCCTGCAGCGCGTAGATGTTGCCGAAGGTGTCGCCGAACTCGTCGTTGAACGACGGACCGATCACGCCGGGCGGCAGCAGGTGCCGGATGTCGCCGACCTTCTTGCGCGTCTGGTACCAGCTCTCGGGAATCGTGCGGCGGTCGATGTCCTCGCGGTAGAGCACGAACACCTGGGACTCGCCGGGCCGCGAGTACGAACGCAGGAAATCTAGTGAGTCTAATTCCTGCAGTTTCTCTTCGATGCGGTCGGTGACCAGGCGATCGACCTCGTCGGCGGTCGCACCCGGCCAGATCGTGCGCACGACCATGATGCGGAATGTGAACGGCGGGTCCTCGGACTGGCCCAGGTGGAAATAGCCCCAGACGCCGAGGACGCCCAGCAGCACCATGAAATAGGTCACCAGCGATCGGTTCGCCAGCGCCCACTCGCTCAGATTGATGCGGGTCATGAGCGGGGCGGACTCAGAGGGCGGCCTTGGCCGCGCGATCGATGGGCTGAACCGCCATGCCCTCGACCAGGCGGTGCACGCCGGCGGTGACCAGGCGGTCCTTCGTCGTGATCGCGCCGGCCACGATCGCGACGCCGTCCAGGTACTGCAGCACCTGCACCGGCACCGGCTTCACGGTGTTCGCGCCGTTCTCGCCGGCCACGACGATCCACACCGCGCCCTGATTCTTGTCGACGGCGCCCAGCGCCGTGGCGGGAAGGCGGAAGGTCTTGCCGTCCGCGGTGTCGGCCGTCATCACCGTGGCGGTGACGCCCAGCTGCACGGCGGCGTCGGGGTCGACGATCGTGACCCGCGCGTCGTGCGTGCGCGTGGCGGGATTGGCCTGCGGATTGATCTCGCGCACCTTGCCCGCGTAGCGCTTGCCCGGCTGGCTGTAGATCTCGACGGCGACGGTCGGCGATTTGGCGAGCGCATCGATACGGCCTTCGGGCACGTCGATGTGCACCTCGCGCTCGCCGTCCGCGGCGAAGCGCACCACCGGCTGGCCGGCGTTCACGACGTTGCCCGGCTCGGCCAGCACCTGCGTGACCACGCCCGCGCTGTCCGCCGTGAGCCGCGTATAGCTCGACTGGTTCTGCGCCAGGTTCAGCTGCGAGCGGGCTTGCGACAGCCGGGCCTGCGCGAGCTTCAGGGTATTGGTGCGCGAATCCACGGCCGACTGGCCGACGTGGCCGCGCGCCTTGAGGTCGGTGTAGCGGCGTTCCTCCTCCTGCGCGAGCCAGGCGTCGGCCTCGGCAGCCTTGAGTGCCGCGCGTGCGGCTTCGAGGTTGAGCTGCGCATCTTCCGGATCGAGCACCGCGAGCACGGTGCCGCGCGTGACGCGGGCTCCCATGTCGACTTTGCGCTCGGCGATCTTGCCGGGCACGCGGAACGACAGATCGGCTTCGATGCGGGCATGGACCGAGCCCGGGAACAGCTCGACGCCGGCAGCTCCGCCGAGCGCCTGCGGCGCCTCGACGACCACCGGGCGCGGTGCGTTGACGGGGGGCGCGTCGCGGGAGCAGCCTGCGAGCAGTCCTGCCCCCAACAGGGCCGCGAGGGACCAGCAAGGATGGGTCTTCATCATGGTTCCTGCGCTCCCCGTGGCCGCCGTTCGGATGGTCGTCCCGATATACTGAACCGCATAGTACATTTAATCGGCCGCGGCTTTGAAGCCCTGTCCGGAGCGAGTTTCGCGAACCCATGGCAGCCACCTCTCCTCCCGCAAGTCGCAAGGGTCCCGGTCGCGGAAGACCGAAGGATCCGGACAAGCGCGCCGCGATCCTGCTGGCGGCCAAGAAGCTGTTCACGGCCCAGGGTCTGCCCGGCACGAGCATGGAGGGCATCGCCGCCGAGGCCGGCGTCTCCAAGCTCACCGTCTACAGCCACTTCCGCAGCAAGGAAGAGCTGTTTCACGAGACTGTGTGCGCCAAGTGCAACGAGCATTGGCCGGAGGACTTGTTCGACGTGCAGGCGCGCTCGCCGTTGCACGAGCGCCTGCGCCTGATCGGCCGCGGATTCCTGGACCTGGTGCACAGCGAGGACGTGATCCGCATGTACCGCCTGATGGCCGCCGAGGGGAGCGGGCCCAGCGATTTCGGGCGCCTGTTCTGGGAGTTCGGCCCGGAGCGCACGCTGGAGCGCTTCTCCCAGGTCCTGGAAGCGGCGCACCGCGCCGGCGAGCTGCAGATTCCGCACTTTCGCCGCGCGGCCTCGCACTTCTTCGTGCTGCTCAAGGGCGAGCATCACATCAAGTCCCTGGTCGGCGCCGCGCTGCCGCCGGATGCCGCCGAGCGCCAGCGGCACGTCGAGGACGTCATCGAGCTGTTCCTGCGTGCCCATGCGCCGTCCACGCGGCGCTGACGGCCGGTTCGGAACGAGCGGAAAAGGGTCGGCCGTCCGGAGGAGGCGCTCCGGCGTTCGCGTCCGGATCATGGAAACGGCCGGATCCGCCCCGATGTCGGGCTAAAATCGCCGATTCACAGACAGGCTACGACCGCTAATGGACACACCCGCGAAGACCGAACGGTCCTCGTCGCCGACGATGCTCACGCACCTGCAACGACTCGAGGCCGAGTCGATCCACATCATGCGCGAGGTCGTCTCGGAGTCCGAGAAGCCGGTGATGCTCTATTCGGTGGGCAAGGACAGCGCCGTGATGCTGCATCTGGCGCGCAAGGCCTTCTTCCCGTCGCCGCCGCCGTTCCCGCTGCTGCACGTGGACACCACGTGGAAGTTCCGCGACATGATCGCTTTCCGCGACGAGACCGCGCGGCGGCTCAATCTCAATC
>CAZXXM010000384.1:0-3422 GCA_964644715.1 uncultured Salinisphaerales bacterium | reverse complement strand
TTGCTGGCACCGCTGATCGAGGACACGCGGCCTTCGGCCTGGGGCTTCGCTTCCACCGAAGAGCGTCGGTTCTTCGCTGAACTCTGCGCGCGACTGCCGCTGCGCGACACGCGTCTACAGGATCGATGGGGCGCGCAGACCGGCGAAATGCCCTTGCTCGAATCCCTCACCGCACGGCAATCGGAACTGCTGATCCTGCTGGAAGCCGGTCTGAGCAACCAGCAGATCTCCGATCGTCTGGACCTGACGCTGACGACGGTCAAGGGTCATCTGCAGAGGCTGTACGGCAAGCTCGGCGTCTCGAGCCGCTCGGCGGCGCTGGCAAGGGCCCGGCTGCTCAAGCTCCTCTGATCCGCCGACGCGGCCCTTCGACTGCGGGCCCGCACGAAAGGGGCAACGCAGACGTCGGCGACCGGTCCGACGCGACGAGATCACGCGAACACGGTCGCGTGGAACCGGTCGGCTTGCCTCGGTTCTGGACGCGTGTCTACTCTATGTACACACGTACATCTACCCGGAGACTGCCCATGCGCATCGCCCGATACACGCCCGGCTACTCGCGGAGAAAATTTCTGGCCGACGCCGCTCGTGGCGTGCTGAGCACCGGCGTGCTCGGATCGACGTGGCAGGCGATTGCGGCGACCGGAGACATCAACAAGGCCTATCCCGACGAGCTGCTCTCGATCGAGGTCTACACCAAGGGCCGCATCAAGACCGGCGACTTCATCACCGCCGCCAACGTCGAGCACGTCAAGGATCTGCTGGAGCCGATCCGGTACGAGCAGATCCTCCAGCAGGGCCGCCGGCTCAAGGTGGTGCCGACCACGCGCGACGTCATGCGTACCTCGCCCTGGGAATACATCGAAGCGACCTTGGCCAATGCCGGGAAGGCGCGCTTCGACGCCAAGGGAAACGTCGTGACGGCAGACGGCAAGCCCTGGATCCGCGGCAATCCGTTCCCGGATCCGAAAGACGGACTCCAGCTGTTCGCGTCGCAGACCCTCAATTGGGGGCGCCACGATGCCTGCTGCTATGCCACCAAGATCGAGATCGTCGATGCCAAGGGCAACGCCGGCTTCAACTACGCCGGCGCGCTGATCGAGTTCGCGCCTGTGGGGCGCCTGGTCCTGGAACCCCGGCCGTACTGGCCCGAGCACATGGACAAGCTGCGCTGGTTCAACGTGGTCTTCACGTCGCCCAACCAGTTCGCGGGCACCTCGTTCCTGAACATCTGGGACTACGACCAGAACACGTTCCCGCAGTTGTACGGCTACATCCCGGAGTTCCGGCGCGTTCGCCAGTTCCCCACCGATCAGCGCTTCGAGCCGCTGGTGCCGGGGCTGTCGCTGTACCTGTCCGACGCCTGGGGCGCCGGCGATCCGATGCATACCTGGGGCAATTATCGAATCGTGCACCGGGGTCCGTTCCTCGGCGGCCTCTCCGACAACTGGAACGCGCAGGATCCGAACTGGGAACACACCACGCACGGCGGTCCGAACGGCAATCGCTTCTGGGATACCTGCGTGGAGATGATTCCGGAGGTCATCAGCGTGGAGGCCGATCCGGTGAAGTTTCCGCGCGCGCCGGTGTCGAAGAAGCGCGTCTGGTTCGATGCTCGCAACGGCCTGCTCGCCGGCATGATCACCTACGACCGGCAGGGCAAGCCGTTCCGCTCGTTCGACGGAGGCTATGCCTTGTACGAATCGGGCCAGCAGCGCGTGATGGATGGCCAGCATCCATACTGGAGCTGGGGCCATGTCACCGCCTCGAACATCCAGACCGGAGAAGTCACGCGCATGCAGCAGGTCAAACGCGTCGGCGAGCACCAGAGCGTCGTCAACGATTCCAAGCTGTTCGCCACCTACATGACCCAGGCTGCGTTGATCCGTCTGGGGCGCACCTGATGGCGGTGGCGGCACGCGCACGCCGATCCCGCGTCGGGCCACGAGCCGCCGTTTCCTCCGCCAGTTCGAGCCGCCGGCTCGACGAGAAGGAACGGCGCCGGGGCGAGATCCTGGACGCGGCCGAGCAGGTATTCGAAGCCCTCGGCTACGACGCGGCCAAGGTCGAGGACATCGCCCGTGCGGCGCGCGTGTCCCGCGCGCTCCTCTATCTGTACTTCCGGGACAAGGCGGCGCTCCACTTCGGACTCGCACTTCGTGCGCTGCACAAGCTGCGCGAGGCATTCGCACAGGCGCGCGAACCCCACGCACAGGGCATCGACCAGCTCGCGGCCGTCGGACGGACCTACATCGCCTTCGTGCGCCGGCACCCGGTCTACTTCGCGGCCTTGTCGCGGGTAGAGGGCCACAATGCCTCGCAGGAGAACGGGGCACCGCTGGAAGACGATCTGATGGAGGCCGGCGATCGCGTCCACGCCGAAACCATCGCCGCAATCCTGCAGGGTCAGCGCGACGGCACGATCCGCAAGGACCTGGGCAGCCCGGTCCAGGTCGCCCTGACGATGTGGGGCTTCATGCACGGGGCGGCACAATTGGCGATGACCAAGGCGCAGATCTTCGAGCTGCAGGGCGTGAAGCTCGAAGCATTCATCACCGGCTCCGTGGCGATGGCCGCGCGCGCCGTGTCCACGAACGCGCCGCCGGGTCCTGGGCGACGCCGCAAGCGGTAGTCACTCGACCATGCGGATGTTCACTCGGTTGAGCGACGGCTCCCGCGATTCGTGGTCGGCAAGTGGCGCACGAAGTGATCAGTGGGCAACCGTCGCCCTTCACCAAACCGGCTGCCATACACCGTCGAACGACGTCTTCGAAGAGATGCCGGAGAGCGCCGCTTGCAAGGAACCGCTGACGCCCGTAACCGACCGGCAACTCCGCATCAGACGAGACCATTGCATCGGACCGATGATCCGGCGCCGCTTTCGGCCGTCAGAGCACCGCGTCGAAAGTTTCCACCTGGGGATGGCCGAGGTAGAGGCCCTTGTTGTCGCCCGCGTTGCGATGGGCCAGGCGAAATGCCTCCGAATGCGTCCAGCTCTCGAAGGCGGCACGCGAGTCCCAGATCGAATGCGACGCGAACAGCGTGTGTTCGTCGGTGGTCGCGCCGCGCAGCAGGTTGAAGCTGCGAAAGCCCGGAACGCCCTCGAGATGGCTGTCGCGGTTTTTCCAGACCGAGACGAAGTCGCCCTCGCGGCCGAGAGCGATCCTGAAGCGATTCATGGCGATGAACATGGCGACGGAAGGTGGTGGAAACGTCGTTCCAGCGTACCGCACGCGGCGGAGCTTCGGAGGCGACGAACGTCTGCGTCGCGGTGACAGCGATTTCCTGCCGCGTGGCCGCCTCGGCAGATTGCGAGCGCCGACTCAATGCCAGCAGCGGCACTTCACCAAATGTCCGCTTCAGGGTCTGCCGGTCGCAAAATTCAACAGGCGGCTACGGGCCGGATGGCCATTGCTGCGGAC
>CAZXXM010000383.1:0-3427 GCA_964644715.1 uncultured Salinisphaerales bacterium | reverse complement strand
AGGAGGAATCCCCAATGAAGAAGTTATAGCTGTTGTCCGTATCGATGGCCGCTCTGCTGAGTTCACCGCTGCTGCTGGCCCAGGTCGGCGCCACGACCGTCGCGCCGGCTCCCATCTCCAAGGCACAAGCCACCGACGCGGACGGCGACGGCCGGCTGACCAAGTCCGAGCTCACACCGGGCACTCGTCTGGCGCAGCGCTTCGAAGCGCTCGACCAGAATCGCGACGGCGTGCTGACGCAGAACGAGTACGTTGCTCCATCGGCCTCGATCGATCATCTGTCCGGTCGCCGGAATCCCGCCATGGGCGCGACGGGAACCGGCCGCTCCGACGTGCACGGCAACCGCGCGTCGAACTGATTCATCCGGTCGTGGCGACTCGCCGTCGCGATTTCGTGCGGCGAAGCATCGAGGTCCGTCGGGACGACAACACCTGCCGTTAAACTCGCGGCTCGTTCCCACGCTTGCGGGACCCGCGTTGCCCTGATCCGGCGGCGCCGTCCATGCGCTCCCTGCTGCGACCGAGTATGTCCGTCCGCTCCACGATGTCCTGCCCGTCCATGCCGCGATGAGTGCGGTGATGGTGGTGCTCGCGCTGCTGCTCTGCGTGGCAGCCTCGGCCATCGTCGTGCGGGTGTCCCGGCTGCCTTTGCCGCTGACGCAGATTGCGCTGGGCGCGGCCGTGAGCGTGCCGGACGTCGGTCTGCACGTGGAACTGGAACCGCATCTGTTCCTGCTGCTGTTCGTGCCGCCGCTGCTGTTCGTCGACGGCTGGCGCATGCCCAAGCGCGAGTTCTTCCAGCTGCGCGAGCGCATCCTTGCGCTGGCCTTCGGGCTGGTGCTGGTCACCGTCGTCGCGGTGGGCTACCTGCTGCACTGGATGATTCCGGCGATGCCGCTGGCCGTGGCCTTCGCGCTCGCCGCGGTGCTGTCGCCGACCGACGCGGTCGCCGTCTCCGCGCTGGCCGGAGGCGCCGGCATACCCAAGCGCCTGGCCTACATCCTGGAAGGCGAGGCACTGATGAACGACGCCTCCGGCCTGACCGCATTCAAGTTCGCGATCGCCGCGGCCGCCACCGGCGCGTTCTCGCTGGCCCAGGCCTCCGTGGCCTTCGTGGTGGTCTCGGTCGGCGGCCTGCTGGTCGGCATCGCGATGGGCTGGGGCATGGCCTTGTTTCAGCGCTGGCTCAGCGGCTGGACCCGAATCCAGGCCCAGGGCGTCATCGTGCTGACCCTGCTGCTGCCGTTCGCGGCCTACCTGCTCGCCGAGCACGTCGGCACCTCGGGCATCCTGGCGGCCGTCGCCGCCGGCATGACGCTGAACCTGCGCAGCGCCGCCATCGAGACCGAGGCCGAGACGCGCATCGCCAACACGCATATCTGGTCGATGCTGCAGTACGTGCTGACGGGCGTGATCTTCGTGCTGCTCGGGCTGCAGCTGCCGGAGATCATCGGCAAGGCCCTGCACGACGAGTACCACGACGACGGACTGTCGGGCGCCGTCCGCCTGCTCGGCTACGCGGGCGCCACCACGGCGGCGCTGATCGGCGTGCGGCTGCTGTGGGTCTGGGCGCTGCTGCGGATCACGCACGTCTACGCGCGCTGGCGCGATGGCGTTCGTCGCCGCATGCCGCAGCTCAGGCTCCTGCTGGCGACGGGGCTGGCCGGCGTGCGCGGGGCGATCACGCTCGCAGCGGTGTTATCGGTGCCGCTGGCGCTGACGGACGGCACGCCGTTCCCCGAGCGCAATCTGATGATCTTCATCGCCACGGCGGTGATCCTGCTCTCGCTGGTGATGGCGGCCATCGGCCTGCCGCTGCTGCTGCGCGGCCTCGACATCGGAGAGGACCACGAGGCGCACGAAGAGCAGGTCGCCCGCCTGCGGGCCTGCGAGGCCGGCATCGCGGCCGTCGCCGCCGAGGCACGGCAGATGAGCGGCGCGGCCGGCGCGGGAAGCGACGTCACGCCCCAGCTGGCGGCCGCCTCGCAGATCATCGACACCTACCAGCAGCGCCTCTCGGGGCTGACGGGCGACGAGAACCTGCGCCAGACGGCCGCGGAACAGGCCTCGATCCTGCTCACGCTGCGGCTGCGGGCGCTGCGTGCCGAACGCGCCGAGATCCTGCGCATGCACCGGCGCGACGAGATCAACGACGTCGTGTTCAACCAGCTGATCTACGAGATCGACATGCGCGAGTCCGCGTTCAAGCCGCGCGCCGGCCGCGGAGATCCGCACGCACGCGGCTGACCCGCAATCGGGGTTCGTCCGGATGATCCGGCACCCCGCAGGCGCCTGCGCCCGTGCGAGACTGCCCGCCGCGGCGAACACGCCGCTGGAAACACAACCCAACGGAACCGGAGATCACCATGCGTCAAAAGTGGCTGCCTTTGCTGTGCGCGGGAATGCTGGTCGTGGCGTGCTCGAAGAAGGAGGGCGACGCACCGGCACCGGCATCGGCCGAAGCCGCACCGGCTGCGGCCGCCGAAGCGCCGGCGGCAGCGCCCGTTGCCGCGGAAACCCTGACCGTCACCAAGGAAGTCGTGCTGCCGCTTGCGCCCGCGGCCGTGTGGGCCAAGGTCGGCGACTTCAACGGCCTCAACACCTGGCACCCGGCGATCGCCAAGTCGGAAATCGTCTCGGGCGCCAACAACGAGACCGGCGCGCACCGCAAGCTGACCCTGGGCGACGGCGCCGTGATCGTCGAGGAACTCGCCTCGCGCGACGACGCCGGCATGAGCATCACCTACACCATCGTCGAAGGCCCGCTGCCGGTCGTCGACTATCGATCCACGCTGAGCGTCGCCGCCGAGGGTGAAGGCAGCAAGCTCACGTGGAGCGGCTCGTTCAAGCCCGCTGCCGGCGTCGAACCGGCGAAGGCTTCGGAAATCATCGGTGGCGTCTACCAGGCCGGTCTCGACAACCTGGCCAAGCCTGCCGGCGGCTGAGCAGCGCTCAGAAGTACCACGGCGGCCCGGATCTTCCGGGCCGCCGTTTTTGTTGATGCTGCTGGATCTCTTGCGTATACCGAGCGAGAGAAAAGCATTCAACGCAAAGGCGCAAAGGAAAAAGAAAGGACGCAAAGATTTTTTAGGGGATCTCTCAGACTGAGAGGGACCGCCTTTCATTTCGTTCTCTTACTTTTCTTTCTTTTCTCTTTTTTTTGCGTTCTTTGCGCTTTTCTTCGCGCCTTTGCGTTGAATGCTTTTTCGCCCGCCAGATCGCGACAAGGCTTCTAGCGCAGCTCAGACCCGGCGGAACGTCACCACCATCACATCGCGGTAGGCGGGCTGCGCAGGGTCGAGGGCGCGGACCGGCGTGACGCCGTGCAGGACGCGCGCGTCGTCGAGCATCACGGTGTCGAAGGCCTGTTCCAGGGTGAAGCTGCCCAGGTCCTGGCCGTCGACGGTGTGCAGGGTCGTGGTGCCGC
>CAZXXM010000382.1:0-3457 GCA_964644715.1 uncultured Salinisphaerales bacterium | reverse complement strand
GGAACACCAGCGACGCACTGGGTCCGCCCTTCTACGCGACACTGAACTCGGGATAGTCCGCACCGATGCCTTCGCGCTTCAGGCGGCTGTAGACACGCTGCGGCAGGCCGAAGCGGGTCAGCGCGCTGCGGGCGCTGGCGATCAACAGCGGGTCCGGCGGCAGCGGCGAGGAGTAATCGTCCTGGGCCAGCAGCGTCTTCAGGTGCTCGCCGAGCGCGGTACGCTGGTCGGTGGAGACTTCGCGCGGCAGCGACTGGTCCCAGTCGAACTCGATGGCGGCCGCAGCATATTCGGGCTCGAGATGCGTGCGGTCCTGCAGCATCAGGTAGACCTTGAGCACCTCGTAGGTCTGCTCGAGATCGGTGGCCGGAATGCTGCGCAGTCGATCCTCGATGCGATAGATCAACCGCGGCAGGAAGGCATTGCGCAACAGGCTGCGATAGGCCTGGTCCGCGCCGGCCTGCAGCTTGCCGCCCGGGTAGAGGCCGTAGGTCATCGACATCGGAGCGCCGTCCGCGACCGCCTCGGTGCGCGGAATGCCGCGAACCGCGTCGAGGATCGGCAGCAGACCGACGACGTTGGTATCGGCCTTCGCGGGAAGATCGGAAACCTGCTGCCGGACCACGCTCGTGCGCTGATCGACTTCCTTGACGTAGGAACTGTTGCGTCCGTACGAGATGGCCCAGGCTGCCAGCAGGCCGACGCCAAGCACCGCGCAGGCCACGTAGGCGCCCCACTTGATCGCCAGGCGCCGCTTCTCCCACTTGATGTTGGTGCCAGCGAGCGCCTGTTCTTCGAAGACGACGTCGTTGAGCAGGCGCGTCAGGAAGTAGCTGCGTCCGCTCGAGGTCTGCAGCGCGAGCGGGCTGCCGTCGAAGCCGAACGCGCGCGCGATGTTGCCGACGACGCGGTCGATCGGGCGGCCTTCCTGCGTGCCGCTGGTGAAGTACACGCCACGCAGCAGCGGCGCGGCGCCGAAACGGGAGGTGACGAACACCTGGCCGAGGAAATCCAGCACCGCCGGCTTGAGCGCTGCGACCTGCTGCGGGAAGCCGAAGATCAGCGCGCGTTTCTGCAGATCCTTCTCGTCGCGCAGGCGTTGAGGCTGGCGTTCGAACAGGCGACGCAGCAGGCCGTTCCATTCGCCGTCGAGCGAGGGCAGGGGATCGGGCGCGTTGGCCTCCTGCGAGAACGTGAAGCTCGTGCCCCAGACCTGCGCACGCTCTTCCTTGCTCAGATCGGAGAAGAACTCGGTGAAGCCGGCGAGCAGGTCGACCTTGGTGACCAGCACGTAGATCGGGAAGCGGATCTGCAGGCGTTCGTACAGTTCGGCGATGCGTGCCCGCGCGGCCTCGGCGTGCGCAGCCCGCTCGCGCGGCGACTGCGTGAGCACGTCGCTGGCGCTGATCGTCAGCAGGATGCCGTTGATGGGACGGCGCGGGCGGAACTTCTTGAGCAGGTCGAGGAAGCCGTCCCACGCGGCCTTGTCCAGGCTCTGGTCGGAGTCCTGCGTGGTGTAGCGGCCGGCGGTGTCGATCAGCACCGCTTCGTTGGTGAACCACCAGTCGCAGTTGCGGGTTCCGCCGACACCCTTGATGGACTGAGAGCCCAGCTTCTCGGCGAGCGGAAACTTGAGTCCGGAGTTGATCAGGGCGGTGGTCTTGCCCGATCCCGGCGGGCCGATGAACACGTACCAGGGCAGTTCGTACAGGTACTGGCTGCTTGAACGCGCGATCAGGTTGGAGACGCGACCGGCCCGGCCTTCGAGCCGTACCTTGCGCAAGGTGGCCACGGCCTCTTCGAAACGCTGGCCGAGCAGCTGGACCTCCTGCTGGGATTCGCTCGGGCCTGCCGGGCGGTTGGTCGGGCCCTTGGTCAGCCCTTCCATCAGCTTGCGGCTGGCCATCTTGGCGCGCGTGAAGCGCCACAGGCGGCGCCCGATCAGGATCAGCGCCACCAGCGCGATCAGGGTCCAGCGGACCCATTCCGGTTCGAATGGTCGGATCGATCCCACCGCGATCAGCGGGCCGACGTACCAGATCACGAGGGCGGCCGCGATCATCCCGATCAGGGTGATCAGCAGCGGGTGAGTGAAGAAGCCGAAGATCTTGCTCATGCGGTAGCAATCATCCGTTGGGATGCGAGGTTGGCGTCGCAGCGACGCGGTTCAGCTCAATTCACCAGGACCTGCACGTCGACGCGCCGGTTCTTGGCGCGGTTCGCGGGCGTGTCGTTCGGAGCAACCGGCTCGGAGTCGGCGCGGCCCTCGGAGCGGATACGGCCGGCGGGGACGCGATCCGAAAGATGCTGGGCGACGCTCTCGGCGCGTGCCGTCGACAAATGCCAGTTCGACGGGAAGCGCATCGAACGGATCGGCTGGTTGTCCGAATGCCCGATGATCAGCACCTTCCCCGGGACCTTGGCGATCGCGTCACCGATGCGTTCGAGCAGCGGCAGCATCTTGTCCGGGATGGTGTTGCTGGCCGGCGCGAAGAATCCGTCGGAGCGGATCGTCACGACGCTGCGGTCGGCGTAGTCGCCCACGTCGACCAGGCCGGCCGTGATGTCGCTGGCCAGCAGCGTGCGCAGACGTGGTGGGACCGGCTTGGAGGCGATCGGCGGAGCGGCACGCTGCTCGGCCTGAGGCGCCTGGATGCCGCGAATGCCGGCGAACACCGGGTCCGACTTGCGATTGAGGATGGAATTGAAACCGACGTAGGCGATCGTCAGGATCAGCGCGGTGGCGGCCACGACGACCCAGACCGGGATCGCATCGAGCACCTTGTTGCGCGGAAGGTCCGCGCCTTTCCAGTGCGGGCTGAGTTCGCGTTCGGTCTCGCCGCGTTCGCGCCGCAGCATCTCGAACAGGCGCTCGCGCACCTGCAGCAGCTGCGCCTGGCCGTTGTCGAGCACGCGGAAGCGGCCCTGGAATCCGAGCGACAGGCAGATTTCGAGCAGTTCGAGAAGGTCCCGGTTCTGCTTCGGGTTCTCGGCCAGCTTGGCCAGCAGCTGGAACGTCTTCTCGCCGCCCCAGGCCTCGTTGTGAAACGTCACCAGCAGGCTCTGGGCGCTCCATTGACCGCTGCCGCCCCAGGGCGTGTTGGCCGCCGTTTCGTCGACGAAGGTGCAGAGGACGTAGCGCGCCGCGACGACCTGCTCCGAAGGGATCTGCGCTCGGCGGGCCGAGGTCTCGAAGGCACGGATGCCGTCGACGAGCCTTGCCTTGACCTGCGACGAATCCGCCTGTGTCGCGGTACGCAGCTGGGGAATCAGGTCGAGCAGCGGCGTCGCAGCGGAGACCAGCGGGTTCAGTCCGACGGTGTCCGGCAGGTGATCCAGCGAAGGTGCCGGCTGTGGTGCGCGAGGCGCTGCCTGCGGCGTCGGTGCGGGACGCGGAGGTGGGGGCGCGTCGGCAGGCTTGGATTGCGCGCGGCGCGGCGTCGGGACCATGACGGTG
>CAZXXM010000381.1:2761-3497 GCA_964644715.1 uncultured Salinisphaerales bacterium | reverse complement strand
AATGCGTTGCTTCATTGCCGTTGACGATTCCCCGACGCGGCGCGATGGAGGACTGCAGCACCCACATACCCGCGCTGTTCCAGCACGTAGCGAATGCGATCGGCCATGAACGACCAGAGCGCCTCGTCCACGACGGGCGGACTGAAGTCCGCCCCTACGCCGGCGGGACGCACCAGTTGGCGGAGCGACAGACGGAGATCCAGCCCCGTCAATTCGGGCAGGTCGACCAGCACCCGAACGATGCCCTGGGCGGCGCGCCGCAACCCGTACGGATCGCGCGAACCCGTCGGCCGCTCCCCGGCGCTGAACATGCTCGTGACCGTGTCGAGCTTGTCCGCGAGAGACACCGCCGCCCAGGTAACCGCCGCCTTTCCGAGCTGGGCCTTCGACGGAGGCGAGGTCACCTCGACGCTTGCGGGCAGGTAGTGGAAATAGATCGCCTTCCACACTTCCTCGGGTCGTCCGTCCTGCCGCGCGTAGATCCCGCCCATCGTGCCCTGGAGCTCAGTGAGCTCGCGCACCATGTCGGTGGCCAGGTCGGCTTTGCACAGCCGGCCGGCTTCGGCCGCATACTCGGCCAGTTCGGGTTTACCGAATACCTCCGCGCAGATCCACCTCGGCGCCATGCGAAACAACAATTCGCGCCTGCTGAAGGCCCTCGGACCCGACACCGGCTTCGACAGCATCGGCGATTTCCCGCAGGCCCGCGCGCTTAGCCGCTACCTCGACGCCCTCG
>CAZXXM010000381.1:1397-2751 GCA_964644715.1 uncultured Salinisphaerales bacterium | reverse complement strand
CGCGCAGATCCACCTCGCCAGGGCCTCAACGCGCTCGGCCTTCTCCTGATAGGTGCCGAGCTTCTTGTGAAACAGCACCGTGCCGAGCCGCTCGACGTGTGAGGCCAGGGGTTTCTCGCGATCCGCGTCGAGGAAGAACCGCGCGTCCCGCAGCCTTGCGGTCAGGACGCGCTCCATGTTGCGCGCAATCACTTCTGGCTGCTCGGGCTCCATGTTCAGTACGGCCAGAAACACCGGCAGCAGCTTCCCCTGGTCGCTGGCAACCGGAAAGAAATGCTGGTGATGAATCATCGTCGTCGTCAGCACTTCCTCCGGAAGGTGCAGGAATTCCTGCGCGAACGAACCGGAGACGACCACGGGATACTCGACGAGATCGGGGACTTCGTCCAGCATGCCCTGGCCGACGAGGGATTTCGCCAGCCGGCCGTTTTTCCGGCGCGCCTCGATGTCGAGTTCGCGGGCGATGCGGTCGCGACGCTCGGAGCGATCGAGGACCACGAAGTGCTCGGCCAGACGTTTGCGGTAGTCCTCGAAGTTCTTCACCTTCACAGCCCGGCCCGGCCGCCCGCTTGTCGTCAGGAAGCGGTGGCCGTAGGTGTTGGCGGCGGTGCTGATCTCGTGTACGCGCGACCCCTGCGCGGCCGCCGCGCGCCCAATCGTGAACGGCACGACACGGCCGCCGTACAGATAGAGCATCCAGCGAATCGGACGCCCGAATGGCAGTTCACCCTTGCCGTCGTTCAGCGAGGCGTCCCACCGCATCTGCTTCGGAAAGGACAGCCCGCGCAGAACACCGCCCAGGACTTCGGGCAGCACGTCGACCGCCGCGTGCCCGCGTTGATGCTTGCGGACGCCGATGTACTCGCCTTTCGGCGTCTTGATCCGTTCGATCTGGTCATCCGGCACGCCGTGCTTCTTCGCGAATCCGGCGCCAGCGGGCGTCAGCGCACCGCCGGCGCCGAACGCCGCGGATACCGGCGGCCCTGTGATCAGCTCCTCGAGGTCGGTTTGTCGCTCGGCAATACGAGCCGAGCGCACGGTCAGTCGCCGCGGCGTGCTGAAAGTCTCGATCGGCTCTTCCACCGCAAGGCGAGCGGCCTTGAGCTGCGCATCGAGCACCTCGCCGAGCTGCGCCGTCAGGGCCGGCAGCCAGCTGGCCGGGATCTCCTCGGTGCCGATTTCGAGCAGGAGTTCGCGATCCATGTCAGCCTTCGGCCTTCTGCGCGCCGCTCTCGGCTTGCGCGTCGACGTAGCGCTTGCAGATCGCCAGCGCGAGCTGGCGCACTCGAAGGATGTACGCCATGCGCTCGGTCACGCCGACGCTGCCGCTCGAGTCCAGCAGGTTGAACAGATG
>CAZXXM010000381.1:0-1387 GCA_964644715.1 uncultured Salinisphaerales bacterium | reverse complement strand
GCCGGCAGCTCCTCACACCCGATCTCGAGCAACAGCTCACGATCCATCGACAACCTCAGACCGTCTGCGGCGCGGACGGCGCGCTCGTTTCCGCCACGTACGCCTTCGCAATGCCGACAGCGAGCTGCCGGACGCGCAGGATGTACGCCGTTCGCTCGGTCACGCCAATGCTGTTGCTGGCGTCGAGCACGTTGAAGAGATGCGAGCACTTCAGGCAGTGCTCGAGCGCCGGCAGAATCAAGTCGGCCTTCAGCAGTTCCTCGCCAACGCGGTAGGTCTCGTCGAACAGGTGGCGGTGCAGCGAGGAGTAGCGCTCGGCGTCGATGCCCGTGCCCTGGTTGAACGCGTACTTGGACTGCTCGACCTCCTCGCGCAGCCGCACCTCGCCGTACGTCCTGCCGCCGCCCCACTGCATGTCGAAGACGTTGTCGGCCTTCTGCAGGAACATGGCGATACGTTCGAGCCCGTATGTGATCTCGCACGAGATCGGCGACAGGTCTACGCCCCCAACCTGCTGGAAATAGGTGAACTGCGTGATCTCGGTACCGTCGAGCATCACCTGCCAGCCGATGCCCCACGCGCCCAGCGTCGGCGACTCCCAGTTGTCCTCTTCGAACTTCAGGTCATGCTTGCGGAGGTCGATGCCGATGGCCTCGAGCGACTTCAAATACAGGTCCTGGATATCTTCAGGTGGAGGTTTAAGGATGGCCTGCAACTGCGTGTGCTTGAAAAGACGGTTCGGGTTGTCGCCATAGCGCCCGTCGGCGGGCCGGCGCGAGGGCTGCAGGTACGCCACCTTATAAGGACGCGGCCCCAGCACCCGCAGGAAGGTCTCCGGCGACATGGTGCCCGCGCCCATCTCCACGTCGTAGGGTTGCTGCAGGATGCAACCCTGCTCCGCCCAGAACTTCTGCAGCGTGAAGATCAGTTCCTGGAACGTCAAGCCCTTCGGATTGGATGGATTGGTCACTTAGCTTGGCTTTCGATCAGCGTCTATCAGCGTACATCAGCGGCTAGTCCAGCTTATCCAGCATTGCTGCACTCACCAGCTTCTTCTCCAAGTGGCGCTCCACGCGCTGCGTCAAAAACTTTCTCAAGTCCGCGCCGCGCTGCCGCGGCCAGGCGGATGTCTGTCCCGCGAAGGCATCCACCGGATTGCGGAACATCTCCGCCGCCAGTTGCCGCGATTCCGGCGAGATCTCCGTGCTCGCCAGCCGCTTGTGCTCCACGCACATCAACCCATCGCTCAGCGGATGGAAATACGCCCGGCTGCCATTCAACGCCGCGCCGCACTCGATGCACGCATGCAACTCCGGCAGCAGCCCCGTAAGCCGCACCACCCACAGGTCGAAGTACGTAAGCCCCATCCAGATGGCGCCGGCCTTCA
>CAZXXM010000380.1:0-3504 GCA_964644715.1 uncultured Salinisphaerales bacterium | reverse complement strand
GGGAAAACCTAGCGCAGCACCTTGCCGTCCGTGTCGAGCACCTTGACCTCGCCCAGCTTCAGGGCGCGGATCGGTGCTTCGATCTTCGCCAGGTCGCCGACGACGACCCAGGTCAGCTGCTGGGGATGGATTAGCTTCTTTGCGGCGGCGTTGACCTGCGCTTCGGTGAGGCTCTGGGCCAGCGGCACCAGGTCGTTGTAGTAGCTGTCCTTCAGGCCGTACTGGAGGATGTTGAGAAAGGACGACGCCACCTCGGCGCTGGTCTCGTTCTCGCCCGGCAGGCCGACCACGAGATTGTCCGTCGCAAGCTTGAGTTCGGCGGCGGTGATGGGCTTGTCGGTCGTGATGTCGCGCAGCTCTTTCAGGATTTCCTTGACGCTGTCGGCGGTGCGGTCGGTCTGCACCTGCGTGTAGACCACGAACGGGCGCTGTCCGCGCGACGAGCCGACCTGACTGCCGGCGCTGTAACTCCAGTGCTTGTCCTCGCGAAGATTCAGGTTCAGGCGCGAGATGAACATGCCGCCGAAGACCGACGACGCCAGGTTCATCGCGGTTTCGTCCGGGTCGGTGATGGGTGGCGCCAGGTCGGCGCCGAGCAGCAGCGTCTGGCCGGCATCCCGCTTGTTCACCAGGAACACGCGCGGCGCGGTCTGCGGCGCGACCTGGGGCACGTTCTTGACCGGTCGCGTCTCGGCCGGCGATTTCCAGTCGCCGAAGGTGCGCTCGAGCAGCGGCTTGACCTCCGCCATCGTGGTGTCGCCGACGATCAGGATGCGGGCGTCGTCCGGCCGGATCCAGCGCGCGTGAAATCGCTTCAGATCGTCCACGGTGATCGCCTGTACCGAGGCCTCGGTGCCGTTGCCGGAACGCGTGCCGCCGTAGGGATGGTCGGCGCCGTAGATCAGCGAGGGATACAGGCGCGTCGCCATGCCCTGCGGCTGCGACTTCTCCTGCTGGATCGCCGCCAGCCGCAGCGCGCGCAGGCGTTCGAGCTCGCTGGCCGGGAATTGCGGGCGCCGCACGATGTCGGCGACCAGGTCGAGCGATTCGGGCAGCTTGGCCTTCAGGCTGTTGAGCAGCACGAAGGACGTGTCGAGGTTGGATTGCGCGCCGATCTCGGCCGACAACTCCTCCTTGCGCTCCGCAACCTCGAGCACGCTGCGGGCGCCGGCACCTTCGTCGAGCATGTCCAGCGTCATGCGCGCCGTGCCCGGACGATCCTTCAGATCGGCCGCCTGGCCGGCATCGAACATCAGCGACATGTGCACGATCGGCGCCGCGTGGCGTTCCGCCAGGATCACCTCGATGCCGTTCGACAGCTTGGCGCGCTGAAGCGGCGGCAATTCGAGCGCCGGTGCCGGGCCCACGGCCGGCAGCTTCGAGCGATCGGCACCGGTCTTGGCGGCTTCGTAATCGGGGATCGGTTCCACCGTCAGCACGAACTGCCCGTCGGACAGCCAGTCCTGCGTCACCTTGCGGACGGCCTGCGGCGAGGCTTCCGCGATCCAGCGGAATTCGCGCTTGTACCACTGCGCGTCGCCGCAGTAGACCTCGTATTGCGCCAGGGTGGAGGACTTGCCGCTGAAACCGTCGATGCGCTCGAGGCCGCGGATGAAATCCGCCTGCGCGCCGGTACGCACGCGATCGAGCTCCTTGGCGGTGGGACCGTCCTTCAGGAAGCGCGCGACTTCCTCGTCGATGATCTTCTCCACGGCGACTGGATCGGCGCCCGGCGCCACCATCGCGTCGATCGTGAACTGCGAGCCGATCTCGAACGGGCCGAGGCCGGCGTTGACGCTCGTCGCGAGCCGATCACGGTAGACCAGGCGCTGGTACAGCCGGCTGGTCTTGCCGCCGGCGAGGATCTCGGACGCCAGGCTCAGCAGGTTGGTGTCCTGCTCGCAGAAGCCCGGCACGTTCCAGACCTTGAAGATGCGTGCCTGCGGCACGCGATCCTGCATCGCGGCGCGCTTGGTGCCGGTCATCTTCGCGACCCAGGCCTCGGCGCGCGCGCGCGGCGGACCCGAGGGAATGTCGCCGAAGTACAGCTCGACCTTCTTCTTGATGTCCTCGGGATCCACGTCGCCCGCGATCACCAGCACCGCATTGGCCGCGCCGTAGTGCTCGGCGAACCACTGCTTCACGTCATCGACGGTCGCCGCCTTCAGGTCCGCCTCGGAGCCGATCGAAGTCCACGAGTACGGGTGCCCGGCCGGGTAGGTGGCGGCCGCGATCAGTTCCGAGGCCTTGCCGTAGGGTTCGTTCTCGTCCTGTCCTTTCTCGTTGAGCACCACGCCGCGCTGCTCGTCGAGCTTGGCCTGGCTGATGGCGCCGGCCAGGTGGCCCATTCGATCGGACTCCATCCAGAGCGTCAGGTCGAGCGCCGACGTGGGCACGTTCTCGAAGTAGTTGGTGCGGTCGTACCAGGTGGTGCCGTTCATCTTCGACGCGCCCACGGCCTCGAGCGGGCGGAAGAATTCGTCGTCGTGGTTTTCCGAGCCGTTGAACATGAGGTGCTCGAACAGATGCGCGAAGCCGGTGCGGCCGGGCCGCTCGTCCTTGCTGCCGACGTGGTACCAGACGTTCACCGCGACGATCGGCGCCTTGTGATCTTCGTGGATCAGCAAGGTCAGGCCGTTCGGCAGGATATGCTTCTGGTACGGGATGTCGGGATTGAACGGCACTGCGGCGGCGGGTTTTGCGGCCGCGAGGGCCGGACCGGCAAGGCTGAGGGCCAGGGCGACGCACAGCGCTCGAATCATGAAAACGCTCCAGGACAAGACGGTTCGGCGGACGCGCAGTAGAACATGGGGAACGCGATGAGTTCCTCGTGGTTCGTCGACGAGTCCCATCGCCTGCGCCCGTCCGCACGCGAAGTGATGTCTCCCCATTACGACGAAAGGCCCGATCCGGACGACATCTCGCTGGTCGTGCTGCACAACATCTCGCTGCCGCCGGGCCGCTTCGGCGGTCCCTGGATCGACGATCTGTTCTGCGGGCGGCTCGATCCGGATGCGCATCCCTACTTCCGAGACATCGCGGCACTGCGCGTCTCGGCCCATCTGCTGATCGCGCGGGACGGGGCGGTCACGCAGTACGTGCCCTTCGATCGTCGCGCCTGGCACGCGGGCGTCTCCAATTGGCAGGGCCGCGAGCGCTGCAACGATTTTTCGATCGGCATCGAGCTCGAGGGCAGCGACGATGCGCCGTTCGAAGACGTGCAGTACGCGGCGCTGGTGCGGGTCTTGCCGGCGCTGTTCGCGCGCTATCGCCGCCTGGGCACGCGCAAGCTGACCGGCCATTCGGACATCGCGCCCGGGCGCAAGACCGATCCGGGGCCGCATTTCGACTGGTCGCGGCTGCACGCGATGCTGGCGGCGACCTGATCGTGGCCTGCCGCGGACGATGGATGGGCTAGGTAGGATGGAGGCCATGACGTCCGACGAGCGCCCGGCATGACCCTGATCGCCATCATCGTGGCGCTGGTCGCCGAGCGCATGCTCG
>CAZXXM010000379.1:0-3536 GCA_964644715.1 uncultured Salinisphaerales bacterium | reverse complement strand
GGTCGCGCGGCTGCACGAGCAGCGACTTGGTCCAGAACGAATCGGGCAGCTTGGGGAAACCGAGCGAGACGTAGAAGTCCTCCGCGATCCTGGCCATCTTCACGGCCTGCGCGGCGTCGGCCTTGTGCTCGAGCTCGGCGATGTCCGCCGGTGTCGGCTTGCCCTTGAACGCGGCGAGCAGCGTCTTGTACTCGGTGTCGCGCTGCGCCTTGAGTGCGCTCGTCACATCGAGGCTGGCCTGGCCCGGATAAGGCTCGAGCAGTGGATACAGATTGCTCCATTGCTGTGCCCACATGTTGCCGAGCAGATGGGCCGGGATCAGCCCGTCCTTGGGCACGACGGCATCGCCGTACTTCTTGTTGAGCTTGTCGCGCACCAGGCAGTGAAGATCGTCGTACAGCGGTTTGACCTGGCTCCACAGGCGCTCGACCTCCGCATCGAACTCCGCCGGGCTCATGTCGTAGCCGCCTCGCCAGAGTTCGCCGGTGTCCTTGAAGCCGAGCTGGCTGGCGCCCTCGTTCATCAGTTCGGTGAAACGCTGGTAATCCTTGCGGATCGGGCGCGAGGTCTGGTGCCAGCCGTTCCAGGCCGCCTCGATGTCGGCCGGCGTGTTCTTCAGCTCGACGTTGTCGACGATCTTCTCGATCTGCTGCAGCTTGAGGCATTCCTCCTGCCCCGCCGCGTTCGGGCGGCACCACTGGCCGGCACCGTAGTTGGCATCCATCTTGGCGGCGATCGCCGCCAGTTCCTTGCGCTTGGCCGGATCCGACGGCGCGGGCATCGTTGGTCCGAGCTTGATCAGGGTCAGTGCACGCGCGGTCTCCGGCGACAGGCCCGGCGTATCGTTGAAGCGCTTGGCTTCCTCGGCTTTCGCCGACTGGAACGCCAGCTGCTCCTCGGTGGCATTGGCCGCCAGCAGCTGCGCGTCGTCGGTGATGTAGGTCTGCGCGATCCAGAACGCGGCGCCCAGGCGAGCCGTGTTGTCGACGGCGTACTTGTCGACCTCCGCCACGAGCGCATCGGCTTCGGCTGCCGTTGCGCTGGACGTGGTCGCCGCAGGCGCCACCGAGGGCGGCGTCTTCGCGCTTTCCTGGGGGCCGTTGCAGCCGCTCAGCAAGAGCAGGCCCAGACCCGTGACGAGAGCAAGTGAAGGTTTCACGGCTTGTGGTCTCCCATGAGGCGCTTGATCGGCCCGACGAACATCAGCAGGACCAGTCCCGCACCGGCGGTGGTCATGCACACGAACAGGAAGCGGTCGGGCATGTCGGCGACGTTGGCGTCGTCCGCAAGATGCCCGGCCACGAGGCCTGCGATCAGATGACCGAGCGCCGATGCGGTGAACCAGGTGCCGAACATCTGGCCCTGGTAACGCTTGGGCGACAGCTTGTTCACCGCCGCCAGGCCCACCGGCGACAGGCACAGCTCACCGGTGGTGTGGAACAGGTAGGTCAGCATCAGCCAGGTCGGTGCCACCTTCTCGCCCTGCACGACGAACAGCGAGGCGAAGTACAGCACCAGGAAACCGATGCCCATCTGCAGCAGGCCGATCGCGAACTTGAAGGGTGTCGACGGGTTCAGGCCGCGGCGTCCGAGGTTCACCCACAGCGCCGCGAAGAACGGCGCGAGCAGAATGATGAACATCGGGTTGATCGACTGCAGCCACGAGGCCGGCGCCTCCCAGCCGAAGATCACGCGGTCCGTATGATCCTGCGCGAACAGGTTGAAGCTCGATCCGGCCTGTTCGAAGCCGCTCCAGAACATCGCGGCCGAAACGAAGAAGACGGCGATCACCGCCACGCGCTTTCTTTCGTCGGTGTCCAGGCCACCGAAGAAGATCACGTAGCCGAAGTAGGACGCCGCGATGGTGACGATGAAGATGCCGGTGCCCTGCGCCAGCCGTACCGCATCCAGGGTCAGCGCACCGGTCAAGGTCGCGGCGGTCACCGCGGCGAGGCCAGCGACGAAGACGCCGACGATCAGCCAGCCGCGCCGATGGACCGTGGCGTCACGCGCGGCGTCGTCGGTGCTGACCGGGCGCAGACCGATATCGCCCAGGTGCGCGCCGTACAGCTTGTACTGGATCAGGCCCAGCACCATGAACACGCCGGCCGCGCCGAAGCCCCAGTGCCAGCCCACCTTCTCGCCGAGGTAGCCGCAGATGAGCTGGCCGACGAAGGCGCCGGTATTGATGCCCATGTAGAAGATCGAATAGCCGGCATCGCGTCGTGCGCCGGCTTCGGGCCCGTACAGTTCGCCGACCATCGCGCTGACGTTGGGCTTCAGCAGGCCCGTGCCGAGCGCGATCAGGATCAGGCCCACGTAGAACGAAGCCGGCGTGTTGGTGGCCATGCAGAAGTGGCCGCTGGCGATGATCACGCCGCCCCAGAACACCGCGTTGCGCTGGCCGATCAGCCGATCGGCGATCCATCCGCCCGGCAGCGACGCGAGGTAGACCGATGCGGTGTAGAGCCCGTAGATCGCCGTGGCGGCCTCGGTCGTGAGGCCCAGGCCCGGGTTGTTGCCATCGACGGCCGCGACCATCGCGAGCACGAGGATCGCGCGCATGCCGTAGTAGGAGAAGCGCTCCCACATTTCGGTGAAGAACAGCGTCGCGAGTCCGCGCGGATGGCCAGCCCAGGTTCGCTCGGTCATGTCGTCGATCGAAAAATGTGGAAACGCGCGTCCGCCGGACCATGCCCCGGATGCCGAAGGGCCGTCAATCGGGTTACGTGTGCCGGCGAGTGACGGACGCGCCTGTTCGAAGAAATGAAAGCGCTCCGGCGTGCATCGAGGCTTGCGGGGCGCCGGCGTCGAGGCGGCTGACCGCAGCGGCATCGTGATCGGAGCGGTCCGTGCGGGTCCTGGGATTCTGTGTCCGAGGCGGGACTCGACGAGCTCAGGCGCTCAGCAAACGCAGGATCCAGGATCCCGCCCACCACAGCACGCCGATGGCGGCGCCGAGAAAGCCGACGACGATCAAAACCGCGAGCACGCGGGATCCGCGTCGGGCCGGTTTCGCCGAGGGCCGAGCGTCGACGGTGTCCAGGTGCGACATCAGCAGTGCGGCGTTGCGCTTGTTCGACTTGAACGCGAAATCGAACAGGTCGCCCACCACGGGGACCAGCCCCCCGAGCGTATCGGCCACCGAGTTGCCGACCATCTTCGCGAGCGTCGCCCGTGGAACGCCGACGCGCACGCTCTCGTAAAGGATCGCGGCGCCCAGCAGCAGGCCGATCGCATCGCCGATCCCGGGGATCAGGCCGATGATCGAATCGAGCCCGAAGCGAAACTTCGTCCCCGGGACCGGGACGGCGCCGTCGAGCAGCCAGGCCAGCTTCTCCATCCGGGCACGCGTGACGCGCGCCCGGGCAGCATCGGCGGGGATTTCGGGCATGTCGGCGGCAGGGGTGCGGAGGCCGAATTCTTTTACACTCGCCGTTCAGACGCCACAACTTGTTGAAGGCGCACAACGGTAGGGAGAGTCGCCTCGCGATGAGCGTGCTGTACACCGCTTTCTATTGGATTGCGTGGTGGCT
>CAZXXM010000378.1:0-3546 GCA_964644715.1 uncultured Salinisphaerales bacterium | reverse complement strand
GCCGTTCCGCAGCACGGCGTCGGCATCGTGCGCCTGAGGCCAGTACGGAAGGCGGACCGAGATCACGCTCGCGGTGCCCGCGCGCAGGGTCTGCGGCGAGGCCCGCATCTCGGGGTCGCGCGCCATGTAGGCCATCGATCCGTGATGGCCGCTGGCGATCCAGTTGCGCAGATGTTCGAGGTCGGCGTCCAGCTCGAGCCGCGAGATGCCGGCGTCCGAGAAGCCGAGATCGCGTGCCCATTGGCGGATCGAAACCGAGAGCGCCTGCAGCGCAGCGGGAGAGAGGGCGCTCATGCAGCGCGATGGCCGCGCGCTGCCCGCATAATCACGCCATGAATTTCGTTGCTGAATCCACACGGCGGGCAGGCGTTCATCGGGCGCGATTGTATTCGGCCGCCCAGGTCCGCGAGATGGATCGCCGTGCCATCGAGGAGTCGGGAATCGCCGGCTACGTGCTGATGCAGCGTGCCGCCGGCGCCGCCTTCGAAGCGATGCGCATGCGGTGGCCCCAAGCGAAGCGGATCGCGGTGCTGTGCGGATCCGGCAACAACGGTGGCGACGGGTACGAGATCGCATGCATCGCGCGGGCTGCCGGTTTGCAGGTGGACGTGGCAAGCGTCGGCGCGTTGCCCACCCATGGTGACGCGACGAATGCGCACGCGGCTTGGGTGCGGGCAGGCGGACCGGTGAGCCCCTTCGATGCGCGGTTCGTCGACGAAGCGCTGTCGCATGCCGACGTGATCTGCGATGCCATCTTTGGCATCGGTCTGTCGCGAAACGTCGAAGGACCGGCTGCGAATGCGATCGCCGCCATCAACGCGCGCCGGGCCGGGCAGGGGGCGCTGGCCATCGACCTGCCGTCCGGTCTCGACGCCGACACCGGTGCCGTTCTGGGTGTCGCGGTGCGCGCGGACATCAGCGTCAGCTTCATCGGTCGCAAGCTGGGGCTGTACGTGGGAGCGGGCCCCGATCACGCAGGGCGCCGCGCATTTGCCGACCTCGGCGTGCCGGCATCGCTGATCGACACCTCGCCGGCGCTCGCCGACCTGATGTGCGAGGACGACATCGGGCTTGCGTTGCCGCACCGCGCCCGCTCGGCCCACAAGGGCTCGCACGGTCACGTGCTGCTGATCGGCGGAGACACCGGCATGGCCGGAGCGATCCTGCTGGCGACGCGCGGCGCCCATCGGTCCGGCGCCGGACTGGTCAGCGTCGCCACCCGACCACAGCACGCGCTGGCGCTGACCGGCGTCCATCCGGAAGCGATGTTTCATGGGTTCGACAACGCCGCGGCGGTCGACGAGCTGATTCGTCGCGCGGACGTGCTCGGACTCGGCCCGGGTCTGGGGACCGGGGTGTGGAGCGCGGGGTTGTTCGACCGTTGCGTGCGCGCCGGCAAGCCGCTGGTTCTCGACGCCGACGCGCTGAGCCTGCTGGCGCGGGCCTCGGCCACCCGTCTTGCGCGGGGCACGGTGCTGACCCCGCATCCGGGCGAGGCCGCACGGCTGCTCGGGACGGACACCGCGCGGGTGCAGGCGGACCGCATCGCGGCCGCCCGTGCGCTGCGCGAGCGCTATCCCGGCGCGATCGTCGTCCTCAAGGGTGCCGGGTCGATCGTGCTCGGCGAGCGGATCGCGATCTGCCCCTATGGCAACCCCGGCATGGGCGTGGGAGGCATGGGCGACGTACTGACCGGCGTGATCTGCGGCTTGCTTGCCCAAGGTCTCGATCCGGAGGCTGCCGCCGCCACCGGGGTGCTGGTGCATGCGCTGGCTGGCGACCGGGCGGCAGCGCAGGGCGGCGAGCGCGGCATGCTGCCGAGTGACCTGGTGGACCAATTGCGTGGCATCGTGAATCCATGACGGCGATGCGTATCGAACTTCCCGACGAGGCTTCCACCACCGCGCTCGGACAGCGGCTCGCCGTCGAACTGCTCAAGGCAGGTCGCGGCGTCGTGTTCCTGCACGGCGATCTCGGGGCCGGCAAGACCACGCTGGCGCGTGGACTGCTGCGGGCCTGCGGGCTGACGGGCACGCTGCGCAGCCCCACCTACACCTTGATGGAGCCGTATTCGGCCGGCGGCCAGGGCTTCCTGCACCTGGACCTGTACCGGCTCACCGACCCCTCGGAAGTCGAGAACCTGGGGCTGCGCGACTACCCGTCGGACTCGACGATCTGGCTCGTCGAATGGCCTCAGCGCGGCGCTGGCTTCCTGCCTGCGCCGGACCTGGACGTGGTTCTGGAAACCTTGGGAGACGGGCGTGTCGCGACGCTCGATCCGCGCCCGGCGCCCGGTGGCGGACGGCCGATAATCGACATGAAATAGCGGCTTTATCTGACTGGTTCGCAAGAAAATAAATTCTTGCGTTCAATCAATAGTCACGCTATGTTCCGCGCCATCTTCCGGCCGGAGCGAGCGGCCATGCGGTTCCTGTTGTTCCTCCTTCTGGCTGGCGCGGTGTCGGTGGCGACGGCCGGGGAACTGCGCGACCTGCGTCTTTGGGATTCGCCCGAAGGCACCCGCGTCGTGCTCGAACTCGACGGCTCCACCGCCCACAAGGTTTTCACCCTTGAGAATCCGTCGCGGATCGTCGTCGATCTGCCGGGTGTGACCGGCGCGCGTCTGGCGAACAAGGCAGCCGGCAAGGGCGCCGTCGAGCACGTGCGGGCCGCGCAGCGCGAAGACGGGCTGCGCATCGTGCTGGACATGCGCAAGCCGATCGAACCGCGAACCTTCCTGCTCGATCCGGCGGACCAGTACGGTTATCGGCTCGTGCTCGACCTCGCCGGTGCCGGCGACGAGTCCGCACCACCGGCGGCGCCGCCGGTCAAGGCGGAAGCCTGGGCGCCGCGGCCGATCGTCGTCGCGGTCGACGCCGGTCACGGCGGCGAAGATCCCGGTGCGATCGGCCATGGCGGCCTGTTCGAGAAGGACGTGGCGCTCATCCTGTCGCGCAAGCTCGCGGCGCTGGTCAATGCCGAGCCGGGTTTTCGTGCGGTGCTGACCCGCGACGGCGACTACTACCTCGAACTGCGCGAGCGTGTGAAACGCGCGCGCAAGGCCGAAGCCGACCTGTTCGTGTCGATCCACGCCAACGCGCTGAAGGATCGCAACATGCGCGGTTCGGCCGTCTACGTGGTCTCGGCGCGTGGCGCGAGCAGCGAGCACGCGCGCTGGCTGGCGCAGAAGGAAAACGCGGCCGACCTCGTCGGGGGCGTCGGGCTGCACGGCAAGGACGACGAACTCGCAGCGGTGCTGATCGACCTGTCGCAGGCTTCCACGATGGAGGCCAGCTTCGACGTCGGCGCGCGCATGCTCAAGTCGCTGGGCCGTGTGAATACCTTGCAGCGGGCGCAGGTACAGCAGGCCGCCTTCATGGTGCTCAAGGCACCGGACATTCCGTCGGTGCTGGTCGAGACCGCGTTCATCACCAATGCCGAGGAAGAGCGCTTGCTGCGCGATCCCAAGGGGCAGGATCGCATCGCGCGTTCGCTGTTCGAAGGTATCAAGGGATATTTCGAGAGCTACCGGCCCCGCGAGCAGCG
>CAZXXM010000377.1:1258-3549 GCA_964644715.1 uncultured Salinisphaerales bacterium | reverse complement strand
CGAGGTGATACGTGGTGGCGACGACGACGGCGCCGGTTTCGTTCGCGATCGCGCGCGCGGGTTCGTCGCAGACGCCGAGGTGTCCGCCGACCCATCCGCCGCCGTGGACGTAGAGGATCGCCGAGCCGTTGGCATTGGCCGGCGTGTAGACGCGCATCGCCACGCCGTCGAGATCGCGCTCCTCGACGTGCTTCACGTCCTGCGGCGGATTCTGCAAGGTCGGGAAGGTGTCGATGACGGCGCGCGCGTTCTCCACCCCGATCTGCTCGAAGGACTTCACGCCCTGCTGGTTCAGCGCGGTCAGGATGAACTGCGCGGTGGGGTCGAGCGCCATGCGGATTCTCCGAATCTCTTGAAGGGTGCCGATCGACGCAAGGTGTCGAAAGCTCGACGCCGCGCGTGCGGCCACAGCTTGCTATTGAGGCACCGGCCCGTGCGATTGGGCATCCGGACTGTTTCTAATTGACACCCTCGTCCATCCTCGACCGGCCCAGGAAACCCTAGGGTTTTCGCGTATAGGGGGAGCCCTAGACGGGTCCCTTTCGCGTCGGAGGATGGACATACTTTCGGCCGGACACCCTGGCCTGATCGCGCGCGTGAAGCTGCCGCGCCGCCGGTGTCGATCGAAACGAAACGGAGCCCAGACTCATGTCGAACACCGCCGCGTCCCGTCCGCCGAAAGCCCAGCATCAGACCTGCGACGTCGTCGTCGTCGGAGCCGGCTTCGCCGGCCTCTACCAGGTGCATCGACTCACGAAGGCCGGCTACAAGGTGCGTGCTTTCGACAAGGCGCCGGGTGTGGGCGGCACCTGGTACTGGAACCGCTATCCGGGTGCGCGCTGCGACATCGAGAGCCTCACGTACTCGTACTCGTTCGACGCCGACCTGCAGCGTGAATGGAAGTGGCCGCAGCGTTACGCCGAGCAGCCGGACATCCTTCGCTACATCGAGCACGTCGCCGATCGCTTCGATCTGCGCAAGCACTATCGCTTCGGCACCTCGGTGGAATCCGCGGTGTTCGACGAGGCCGCCGGCCGCTGGACGATCCGCACCTCGGACGGCGAGGAGGTGTCGACGCAATTCTTCGTGATGGCGACGGGCTGCCTGTCGAAGCCCCTGGAACCGAAGTTCGAAGGGCTCGAGCAGTTCAAGGGCGAGCGCTACTTCACCAGCCGCTGGCCGCACGAGAAGGTGGACTTCACCGGCAAGCGCGTCGGCATCATCGGCACCGGCTCCAGTTCGATCCAGGCTTCGCCGCTGATCGCCAAGCAAGCGCAGCAGATGTTCGTGTTCCAGCGCACGCCGCAGTTCGCGATTCCCGCGTGGAACCGCGCGATGTCGGACGAGGAGATGCGCAACGCGCAGGAGAACTACGACGAGATCCGCCGGCTGGTACGCCAGTCGGAAGTGGGCATCGCGTACGAGTCGCCCACCATCGGCGCCAAGCAGGCCACGCCCGAGGAACTGGAGAAGCAGCTCGATTTCGCGTGGAAGCGCGGCGGCTATCTGATGCTGGCCTCGTACCCGGACCTGGTGACCGACCTGGAATCCAACCAGATCGTCAGCAACTGGGTGAAGAACAAGATCCGCGAGCGCATCAAGGATCCGAAGACCGCGGAAAAGCTGATGCCGCAGTACCCGATGGGCGCCAAGCGCCTGTGCGTGGACACCCAGTACTTCGAGACCTTCAACCGCGACAACGTGACGCTGGTGGACCTGCGCGAATCGGGCATCGAGCGCTTCACGGCCAAGGGCATCCGCATGCAGGACGGCACCGAGTACGAACTCGACGCCGTGGTCTTCGCCACCGGCTTCGATGCGATGACCGGCGCGCTGCTCGCCTTCGACATCCGCGGTCGCGGCGGCCTGTCCTTGCGCGAGAAGTGGAAGGACGGCACGAAGAATTATCTCGGCGTCACCGTCGCTGGCTTCCCCAACCTGTTCATGATCACCGGGCCGGGCAGCCCGTCGGTGCTCTACAACATGGTCAGCAGCATCGAGCAGAACGTGGACTTCGTGTTCGACACCATCGAGCATCTGCGTCGGCACGGCTACGCCCGCATCGAGGCCAAGACGCGCGAGGAGAGTGCGTGGACGCAGTACGTCGAGTGGATCTCGAAGCAGACGATCTACACGAAGGTGAAGTCCTGGTACACCGGCGGGAACGTCGACGGAAAACCGGTCGGCTTTATGCCGTATGCCGGCGGCGGGCTGACGTACTTCGAGTACGTGCGGCAGGTCGTCGAGGACGGATATCGCGGATACGCGCTCGCGTAGCGATGAGTGGTCCG
>CAZXXM010000377.1:0-1158 GCA_964644715.1 uncultured Salinisphaerales bacterium | reverse complement strand
TAGCGCACGCGTCCGCTGGCACGCAGCCAGCCGTGTTCGCGGCCGAGCCGGTGGCTGCGGCTGCCACCGGTTTGCGCCTCGACGCAGAACAGCTTCACGTTGGGAGAGCCCAGGAAGGCCTGCAGGAAGCCCACCGCCGGCATGCCGTCCGAGGCGCTGACGATGACACCGTCCGGTAGGCGTTCGATCAGCCCGTTGACCTGCGACTTCAGCTGGAGGCCGGACAGCCCGTGGAGTTCCCGGACGATCGCCGGATAAGGCGCCGGGCCGGCGGACAGCGGACTGATGAACAAGGTGCCCGGCCCGTGCTCGAGCGCGAGTGCGAGCGCGGCACGCTGGCCCTCGTTCGGACCGGCCGGGCCGTCGGCCACGACGACGATCTTGGCATCGGCCTGCTTGAGCCGCGCCAGTTCGTCGCTTCGCGCGGCTTCCTCGGAGCGGGTGACGACGATCGTGGCTTCCACGCCCAGGTGCTGCGCGGCGCGCGCGACGGACACGGCATGGCCGTCCTCGGCCGGCGAGGCGACGACGCGCCAGCGGCCGAGCGTCTGCGCCAGCAGCACCTGCCCGACGGCGCTGACCATGGCGACGTCGCTCGCCGGACGCCGCGAGTCGTCGCGGACCAGGATCTGCGCTCCGCCGAGAAACCCGCTGAGCTTGCGCGCGTGCATCAGCGCCGGCGGCGCGCCGGCGAATTCGTTGCAGCGCTCGCGCAGCTGCTTCCAGAACTTGATGTCCTGGCGCATCCCCTGATACGCCTTGTGCAGTTCGGCCTGCAGCGTGGCGAGCGCGTCGGCATCCACGGACTCGTAGTAGCGACGGAATTTCTGCGGCTCGGGTGCGGCTGCCACGACCGGCGCGGCGCTGGGCGCCGCGTCGGAGAACAGGGCGTGGTTCGGTACCAGGCGGCGGCCCATGTCCAGCACGGTCTGCCAGTTCCGGTCATTGCGGCCATCGGGCAGCGCGCGCAGGTGCAGCGTTGCCAGCTTCACGAAGTCGAGCTTGCGCTCGGTGGCGGCGTAGACCTCGAGCAGCTTGATGCGCAGATCGTCGCGCTGCGGATTGCGCGCGAGCTCGCCTTCCAGCAGGCCCACGACCTCGGCGTAGAAATCGGCTCCGGCGTCCTGCACGTCCGCCGCCTCGCTCGGGCCGTTGTCC
>CAZXXM010000376.1:0-3568 GCA_964644715.1 uncultured Salinisphaerales bacterium | reverse complement strand
CACCTACTCTAAGGTCATGCCGGTGAGCTTTCCATTCTCGTGGATGAAGGCCTTTGGCACGCGGAAATCGAGGATCGGGATGCCTTCGTGCATCGCGTCCTCTTTCTCCCAGGGGCTGGCCTTCATCTCGTCGAAGCCGGAACGCACGATTACCTTCAAGTCGTCGCCGCCCTGGCGCCGCGACGAGCGGCAGCAGTACATAGCCGTGTTGCCGCCGCCCAGCACGATCACGAGCTTTCCGACTTTCGTGACGTGCCCGAAGTACACGGACGACAGCCAGTCGATGCCGATGTGGATCTGCGCGGCCGCCTCGCTGCGCCCCGGGATCTCGAGATCACGTCCGCGAGGCGCCCCGCTGCCGACGAACACGGCGTCCCAGTTCTGCGCCAGCAGCGACTTCATCGATTCGATGCGCGTGCCGCCGCGGAAGTCCACGCCCAGATCGAGGATGTAGCCGACCTCCTCGTCGATCACCGCCTCGGGAAGGCGGAAGCGCGGCACCTGCGTACGCATGAAGCCGCCGCCCTTGGGGTCGGCCTCGAACACGGTGACCTCGTATCCCAGCGGGGCCAGGTCGCGTGCGACCGTCAGCGAGGACGGGCCGCCGCCGACGCAGGCGATGCGCTTGCCGTTGCGCTTGGCGCCGGGCTTGGGCAGGCGCGCCGTGATATCGCCTTTCAGATCGGCGGCGACGCGCTTGAGCCGGCAGATCGCGACCGGCTCGGGCTGTTCGCCGTTGTTCTCTTCCACGCGCCCGCGTCGACACGCGGGTTCGCAGGGACGGTCGCAGGTGCGACCGAGAATTCCCGGAAAGACGTTGCTCTTCCAGTTGACCATGTACGCATCCGCGTACTGGCCCGCTGCGATCCGGCGGATGTATTCGGGAACCGGCGTATGTGCCGGGCACGCCCACTGGCAATCGACGACCTTATGAAAATAGTCGGGGTTGCGGATGTCTGTCGCTCGCACCCTCTTTTCCTCCCAGCTGGGAACCATTCGGTCCTTGCTGGGAGAAGAATGCTACTCAAGTGGTCAGCAACCCCGCATAGGGGTAAACGCTAATTGCGTGTCAGCGCGCCGTAAGGCCCGGAAAACACGCTGCGCCGGCGTATGGGCGCCGGCGCCCGGCCTACTCGAAACCCTTCGGCGAGCGGCGGTGCCAGTCCTGCGCCTGCTGGTACTGGTGGGCCACGTTGAGCAGCCGCGCTTCCTCGAAGAAATTGCCCATCAGCTGCATGCCGACCGGAAGCCCGCCGACGAAACCGCAGGGCAGGCTCATCGCCGGAATCCCCGCCAGGTTGGCGGCGATCGTGTAGATGTCGTTGAGGTACATCGCCACCGGATCGTCCATCTTCGAATTCAGCTCGAACGCGACGTCCGTCGTGGTCGGTCCGAGGATCACGTCGCACTGCTCGAAGACCTTGCGGAAATCCTCGTAGATCAGCTTGCGGACCTTCTGCGCCTGCAGGTAGTACGCGTCGTAGTAGCCGTGGCTGAGCACGTACGTGCCGATCATGATGCGGCGCTGCACCTCGGGGCCGAAGCCTTCACCGCGGCTCTTCTTGTAAAGCTCCTCGAGCGAACGCGAGGACTCGGTGCGATGCCCGTAGCGCACGCCGTCGAAGCGGGCGAGATTGCTCGACGCCTCGGCCGGCGCGACGACGTAGTACGTGGGAACCGACAGCGGCGCATGCGGCAGCGACACCTCGACGATCTTCGCGCCGAGCTGCTCGAACTGCTTGACCGCCTGCTCGACGCAGGCGCGAATCGCCGGCTCCAGGCCTTCGGCGAAGTATTCCTTCGGCAGACCGATGCGCAGGCCGGTGATCGGGCGGTTCAGGTCGCGCAGATAATCGTCGACCTCGCGTTCCACGCTGGTGGAATCGCGCACGTCGAAACCGGCCATCGCCTGCAGCACGATCGCCGCGTCCTCGGCGCTGCGTGCCACGACGCCACCCTGATCGAGGCTCGACGCGAAGGCGATCATGCCGAAGCGCGACACGCGTCCATACGTGGGCTTGATGCCGGTGAGATTGGTCAGCGCGGCGGGCTGGCGGATCGAACCGCCGGTATCCGTGGCCGTGGCGGCCGGCGCGAGCAGGGCGGCGACCGCGGCGACCGAGCCGCCGCTGGATCCGCCCGGAACGCGGCCCAGGTCCCAGGGATTCTTCACCGGACCGTACCAGCTGGTTTCGTTCGACGAGCCCATCGCGAACTCGTCCATGTTGCACTTGCCGAGCATCACCGCGCCGCCTTCACCGTGCAGCTTGGTGACGACGGTGGCGTCGTAGGGCGCGATGAACTTGTCGAGCATGCGACTCGCGCAGCTGGTGCGGACGCCCTGCGTGCAGAAGATGTCCTTCTGCGCGATCGGCACACCGGTCAGCGGTCCCGCCTGTCCGGCCTTGATGCGGGCATCAGCCGCGTCGGCCTGCGCCAGCGCGATCTCGGGCGTCACGGTGATGTAGCTGTTGAGCTTCGGATCGTGGGTTTCGATCCGCTTCAGATAGTGCTGCGTCAGTTCGCGACTGGAGAACTGCTTGTCGCGCAGGCCGTCCGCGAGTTGCTTGAGGGAGAGTGTGTGCATGCAAAAGCCGGGAATCGGGAGTGGGGAATCGGGAATCCTGTTCGTCGGTCCCCGGGCCTCGTGGCGGTCCCGGTCGCCGACTCTCGATCCCGCTTACTCGATGACTTTGGGTACCAGGAACAATCCGTCCTGGACCGAAGGCGCATGTGCCTGGTATTCGGCGCGTCGGTCGGCCTCGGTGACGACGTCGGGCCTCAGGCGCTGGACCATCGCGAGCGGATGCGCCATCGGCGTCACGCCCTCCGTGTTCGCCTGCGCGAGCTGTCCGACCACGTCGAGGATGCGAGAGAGCTGCCCCGCGTAGTGCTCGACCTGCTCGGGCTGGATTTCCAGTCGTGCAAGGTGAGCGACCTGCCGGACCTGTTCCGCTGAGAGACTCATCTTGCTGGAAACCTTTTTGGATTAAGATGTGCGACGCACAATAGTACCCGCTCCGTGGGCTGCTGTGCCCTGAAGTCTGCCTCCGGGGCAGCCACATTCCGCAGCCGTTTTTGCCCGCATTCCGCGAGACCATCCCCCGATGCTCGACGCCGTCCGCCGCCTGTTCGTCAACGATCTTTCCATTGACCTCGGCACTGCCAACACCCTCGTCTACGTTCGCGATGAAGGCATCGTCCTGAACGAACCTTCGGTCGTCGCCATCCGCAGCGATGCGCGCGGCAGCAAGAAAGTCGAAGCCGTCGGCATCGAAGCCAAGAAAATGCTCGGCCGCACGCCGACCAACATCTCGACGATCCGTCCGCTGCGCGACGGCGTCATCGCCGACTACACCGTCACGGAAAAGATGCTGCAGCACTTCATCCGCAAGGTGCAGAAGGGCCGGATGATGCGTCCGATCACGCGCGTCGTCGTCTGCGTTCCGTACGGGTCCACGCAGGTCGAACGCCGTGCCATTCGCGAATCCGTCGAGAACGCCGGCGCGCGCAAGGTCTGGGTCATCGAAGAGCCGATCGCTGCGGCGATGGGTGCGGGCATCCCGAT
>CAZXXM010000375.1:0-3584 GCA_964644715.1 uncultured Salinisphaerales bacterium | reverse complement strand
AACCCGCGCATCCGGCACGTGGCGATCGACGGCGCGCTGTTCCAGCGCGAGGTCGACGAGCGCCAGGTCGGATCGGTGCCGATGATTTTCCTCAATGGCCAGATGTTCGGTGCCGGGCGCATGAGTGCCGAGGAGATTCTCGCCAAGATCGACACCGGCGCGTCCGCGCGGGAAGCGGCGAAGCTCAACGCCAAGGATGCGTTCGACGTGCTGATCGTCGGCGGCGGACCGGCCGGCGCGGCCGCGGCGATCTACGCCGCCCGCAAGGGCATCCGCACCGGCATCGCGGCCGAGCGTTTCGGCGGTCAGGTGCTGGACACGATGGGCATCGAGAACTTCATCTCCGTGAAGGAGACCGAGGGCCCGAAGATGGCGGCCGCGCTCGAAGCGCACGTGCGCCAGTACGAGGTCGACCTGATGAACCTTCAGCGCGCCGAGAAGTTGATCCCGGCGGGCGCCGATGGCCTTATCGAAGTGCAGCTCGCCGGCGGCGCGTCGCTGAAGTCGAAGACCGTGATCCTGTCTACCGGCGCGCGCTGGCGGCAGATGGGCGTGCCCGGCGAGAACGAGTACCGCAACAAGGGCGTGGCCTACTGCCCGCACTGCGACGGCCCGCTGTTCAAGGGCAAGCGCGTGGCCGTGATCGGCGGCGGCAACTCCGGCGTCGAGGCGGCGATCGATCTCGCGGGCATCGTCAGCCACGTCACCCTGATCGAGTTCGACTCCAAGCTGCGGGCCGACGCCGTGCTGCAGCGCAAGCTGCACAGCCTGCCGAACGTGCGCGTCATCGTGTCGGCGCTCAGCACCGAGGTCACCGGCGACGGCCAGAAGGTGAACGGCCTGCGCTACAAGGATCGCGGCACCGACGAGCTGCACCACATCGAGCTCGAAGGCATCTTCGTGCAGATCGGCCTGCTGCCGAACAGCGAATGGTTGAAGGGCACGCTGGACCTGTCGCCGCGCGGCGAGATCATCGTCGACGATCGCGGTGCCACCTCGCTGCCCGGCGTGTTCGCCGCCGGCGACGTCACCACGGTGCCGTACAAGCAGATCGTCATTGCCATGGGCGAGGGATCGAAGGCGGCGCTGTCCGCGTTCGACCACCTGATCCGCCACTCCGCGCCGGCCGAGACCGCCAAGGCGGCGTGATGCGTACGCCGGGGCGCGTCCTGCGCCGCGGCGTCGCACTCCTTACCTCCGCGACGTCTCCCGACCCGGCGTTCCGATCAGGCCAGCGGGATGCCCGTGGCGTCGAGCCAGGTCGGATAGTTGAAGTAGTCGCGGTGCAGCGTGATCTTGCCGTCGTGCACCTCGAATACGCCGGCCACCGGCAGGTCGAGCTTCTTGCCCTTCCAGGTGAAGCGGTCGACGCGCTCGTTGAACACCACCGGGCCGTTCTCCGCCGTGCGCAGCATGATCAGCTCGATGCCATCCATCAGCTTGGCGAACGCCAGGAACGCCTCCTTGATCGCCGCCTTGCCGCGCACCTCGGGCACCGGCACGTTGTGGTACACCGCGTCTTCCGCGAAGAAGCTCATCAGTTCCTCGATGTCACCGCGCTGCCATGCAGCACAAAAGTCGTTCACGGTTTCCAGCGGGCTTTTGGCCATCTGAGGTCTCTCTAGTTTCTGGTCCAGGGGCAGACACGGTGTTCGAGTGACGCGAGGCTGGCAATCCTCCGGCCGGGATCGGCGCCCCACCCGGATGTGTGCCCGGACCTCACCCGATCGAGGCGCGCCACGGTGACTGCCGCATTCGTCACGCGTCAGACATCCGATGCATTCCGGCGGCGGGCCGCGCGACGCGACGAGGACACCGGCACCGGTCGCAGCTTCAACGGCGTGGCGCCGAACCAGCGCCGACAGGCTCGCGTCAGACTGCTCTGCTCGCTGAATCCGGTCAGCCCGGCGACGTGCGACAGCGGAATGCGCGTGCCGGTCAGCAGTTCGCGCGCACGCTCGCGACGCAGCCGGTCCACCATCTCCACGAAGTACACGCCGTCCTGTTCGAGCTTGCGCTGCAGCGAGCGCGGATGCATCGACAGCTGGCCGGCCACCGTCTCCAGGTTGCAGCGCCCGGTGGGCAGCAGCCGCACGATCAACTGCTCCACCTGCTGGTCGAGCACCAGCCGGTCGCCCTGGATCAGCGGCTCTAGGTAGTCGTCGATCGCGCGGCGCAGGCGCTCGTCGGCGAGCCGCACCGGCTGACGCAGCCAGCGCGGCGCAATCAGCAGGGCATCGACCTCCTGCGCGAACGAGGGCGCGACGCCGAAGTCCGTCCGGTAGGCATTCGCCGGCAGCGAGGTCTCGTGACGCAGCAGCACCGCGTCCGGCCGGAACGTCTCGCCGGCCAGCAGGTGCAGGCCGCGCACCGCGAACGCCAGCGAGAACTCGACCATCTGCTGTCGCCCCACCGTGCAGCCCGGCGGCATGTCCACTTCGAAGCGCAGGCACGAGGCCCCGCGAACCGGCCGGCCGAGCTCCATCTTCACGCCCGGCGTATAGGTGTGCAGATGGGTGGCCACGCTGACGATCGCGGCTTCGACGGTTCGGCAGTTGATGGCCAGCAAGGCCAGCGGCCCGAGCTTGTCCAGGCTCTGGAACCGCGCCAGCCGCGCACCGAAGTTCGGGCAGCGCAGCGAACGCGAGGACACGTCGAGCAGGCGCAGCAGCGCCTCGTACGGAATCAGCGCCGTCGGCGAATGCGCATCGGCGCGATCGAGGCTGAAGCGCCGGAGCAGGGCTTCGCCGTCGCCGCGAAGCTCGGCGACGAGGTCGCGGAATCCCTCCAGGACGGTCGAGCGGATCAGGATGCTCATGTCGTCGAAAGATAAAAGTCTGTCGTCGGATGTCAATCGACGGCCCGGCCCGCGCCAGGAAGATGCCCGCGGCAGGCCCGAAGCCCGGGCACCCACCACCGGAGGACCCGATGTCGACCAGCGCCCGAATTCCCGTCTATTCCGCTTCCGCCACGGACAGCCCGTCCCGTTGGGGTCATCTGTCCTGGGTGATGTGGGCAGCGTTGGCCGTCCCCTCGCTGTTCATCGGCGCCTACGCACTGCGGTATCTCGTGACGGGCCCGGAAGGCGTGCTCGCGCTCAACCACCTCTACGAGATCGTCGGCATGACCGGCTTCAACGATTTCGTCGCCGAGCAGATGCCCAAGTTCAAGGAACACCCGCTGCTGCTGTACTTCCACGCCGCGGGCATGGGCACGGCGCTGGCCATCGGTGGCCTTCAATTCGTGCCGGCGCTGCGTCGGCGCAAGCCGCGGGTGCATCGCGCGATCGGCATGATCTACATGCCCGCGGCGCTGATCGGCTCGCTGGCAGGCGGCATCTTCGCAGTGACCTTGCCCGCCGAACCCGGCCTGCCGGCGATCCTGGCGATCGTCGGCGTCGCCTCGACCACGTTCTGCTTCACGGCGCTGGGCGCGCTGCGTCTGTCGCAGGGCGACTACCTCGCCCACGGCGAATGGATGATCCGCAGCTACAGCCAGACGCTGTCCGGGACGACCTTGCGCGTGATGATCCCGCTGATGGATCACGCCGGCCTGCCCTGGCACGAGAACTACCTCACCGCGCT
>CAZXXM010000374.1:0-3604 GCA_964644715.1 uncultured Salinisphaerales bacterium | reverse complement strand
ACGCGATGATCGATATCGAGAGGCTCGACCAGGAGGCGCTCGATGCGCTGCAGAAACGCTACGAGCGGGTGCTGGAGACCGTGAAGGAGAAACGGAAGCGGTAGCGGCGGGATCCGTCGCGCCCGGGAGCGCTCAGCGGACGCGCGACAACGCGGCCGTGATCGCCGCGAGCGCGTCCTTCGCGCGGAAGGGCTTGGTCAGGATGCTGTCGAAGGCTTGGTCGATCATCGTCTCCACCTTTTCCGGCGGCAGGCTGCTCATCAGGATCACCGGTGTCGTGGCGCCTTGAGGATCCGAGCGGATGGCGCGCAAGGTGGTCGGCCCGTCCATGATCGGCATCATCATGTCGAGCAGGATCAGGTCCGGCTGCTGTTCGTGCACGAGCTCCAGCGCCTGCCGGCCGTTGATCGCCCGGCGGACGTGGTGCCCGGCGTCCGTCAACAGGGCGTCGAGCACCTCGGTGATGCCGAATTCATCGTCGACGACCAGAACCGAAGCCATCGGAGCGCCTACGCGTCGAGTCCGTGGCCGGTGGATCCGGAGGATTCGAGCGCGTGCAGGATCCGGGTGGCGCCGGCGGATTCCTCCTCGATCTGGATCCCTCCGGGTCCCACCGTGTACAGGCGCAATCCCGAATCGATGCTCGCGCTGCGCACCTTGAGCACGGAGATCATGCGGTGCAGCTCGCTGAACAGCTCCACGTATCGCATCAGCACGATGTTGTGCGCCACCGACGACACGCCCTGCAGTGAAAGTCCATCGAAGGGTTTGCCGTGGATCGCGGCGCTGAGGTCGGACTCCGCGGTATAGACGGCGGTCACGCCACGAGTCTGAAATTCGACGTTCAGCGCCGCCAGCACGCGGGCGAGCCGGTCCGTGTCGCCGGTGATGCGGCTGAGCCCGCCGATGCCGTCGATGAACACGCGCTTGGCCTTCTTGAGCCGGACGGCCCGCAGGAAGCGATCGCAGATCTCGTCCAGTTGTCCCTCCGTGATGGGCTGCCAGATGAGCTCGATCACCCGTTCGGAAACGCCCTTCGCAAAGTTCAATCCCAGGCTGCGCGCCTTGACCAGCAGGGCATCCGGTCCGTCGTAGAAGCTCAGCATCACGCCGGGCGCCTCGGCCGTGCACTGGCTGAGGAACTGCAGGCCCAGCGTGGTCTTGCCGACGCCGACGGCACCGACCAGCAAGGTCGTCGAGCCCTGCGGAAAGCCGCCGCCGGTGATCCGGTCCAGCACGGGCGCGCCGGAAGACAGCGTGTGCCCGATGAAGGCCGGCGGTGCATCGGGATCGCCGATGACGGCTTCGATCCGCGGAAAGATCTCCATGCCGTTGGTGGTGATGCGCATCGCATGATGCCCGCGCAGCACGTCCACGCCGCGCATCTTGTGCGCCACCAGCACGCGCTCGGTGCGGCGCCCGACATTTTCGGATTTCAGCTCGATGATGCCGTCCACCATCGTGTGCTCGGGAGCCACCGGCCGGCTGCCGGCGCCGGTCAGCAGGAAAATGGTGCAGTCGGTCAGCGAGGCCTGCGTCTGCAGTTCGTGGATGAACTTCTTGAACTCGCGCGCGGAGCTGGCGCTCTCTTCGGCGGCCACCAGGCCGTCGAGCACCAGCACGGTGGCTCCGTGCTTCTGGATCTCGCGACGAAGCAGGTCCTGCAGGCCCTTGAGGCCGGACTCCTCGAGCACCCGGAATGCGCTGATCAGGTAGAGCCGGTCCGGCACGAAGTCGGCGTTGAAGAAGCTCAGCTGCGACATGTGCAGCATCATCCGCGCATGGCTCTCGGCCAGCAGCGTCACGTAGATCGCCTTGCCACCGTTGGCGACGTGGTTGTAGCAAAGCTGGTTGCCGAGGATCGTCTTTCCCGCGCCGGGCACGCCCTGGATGATCGTCATGCCGGCACGCAGGAAGCCGCCGCGAAGGATGGTGTCGAGTCCGGGGATACCACTGGGAATCTGATCGAGAGGTGCGACTTTCCCCTTGGGCGAGTTCATTCGGCTACCTGGTTTCGCATTCGTTCGAGAAGTGGAATGTAGCTCACTACCCGTGGCCGGGCGGACTGCCCCGAGAATGTCCCGGCGCATGGCGCGTTCCCGCACGGTTCGCCCGTGAAGACGCCGAGCGTTGCGTGCGAATTGCAGGGCGGCGGTTCGTCTGCTTCCGAGCCGGGAAACAAGTGGACGATTGCTATGATCCCGAAGCACGCCTCTTCGATTCCGGGCGGGTGCCGACAGGGGATCCATCGAGATGAGCAACGCGGGACGGGCACGATTCGTCGACGGCTATCGCCGCGTCGCGTCGCGTCCGTTCGTCGGCCGTATCGCCGCTGCGATCGTCGCCGTCATCAGCGTCACACTCGCGGTGGTGCTTCGCTTCGAGCTGGCCAGCCTGCTGAGCAGCGCGACCTACATGCCCTTCTTCCTGGCCGTGATTTTCTCGGCCTGGGCGGGAGGGCTGTTCGGCGGGCTGATCAGCGTGGTGTTGTCGGCGTTGGCCAGCACGTATCTGCTGCTGCCCCCCTTTGCGTCGATTGCCGTGGCCGGCGGCGGAGACCAGTCGAGCCTGGCGCTGTTCTGCTTCACCGGCGTGGTCATCTGCCTCGTCGCCGAGGCGATGCATCGGGCGCGCGGACGCGTCGAGGTACAAGCGGAGGCGCTGCGCGTCGCCGAACGCGAACTGCGCGTGCGCGACGAGCAGATCGAAATGGCGCTGGAAGTCGGCCGCATCGTGACCTGGGATCACAATCTCGACACCGGGGAAACGAGTCACTCGGCGAGCGTCCGCGCGCTGATCGGCGTCAAGGACGTCTCGGCCGCCGGGGCGCTCGCGCTGATCCATCCGGATGACCGCGATCGCATCCGGGCCGTCGTCGGCAACGTGCTCGCCGGTGGCGAGGCCCACCGGGTCGAGGTCCGGGCGCAGCTGCCCGACGGCGAGGTGAAGTGGTTCAGCAACCGCGCGACCTTGCGCGTGGACGCGCAGACCGGGCATCGCCACTTCACCGGGCTGGCCAGCGACATCTCGGATCGCAAGCAGGCGGAGCTCGCGCTCGGCGCCAGCGAGGACCGCTTCCGCACGATGGTCGAGACCTTGCCGCAGCTGATCTGGATGGCGCAGGCCGACGGCGACATCTACTGGTTCAACCAGCGCTGGTACGACTACACGGGCAGCACGTTCGAGCAGATGAAGGACGGCGGCTGGACGTCCGCGCACGACCCCGAGCTGCTGCCGCGTGTCCTGGACGCCTGGAAGCAGACGGTCGCGCAGGGCACCGCCGCCGAGACGACGTTCCCGCTGCGTTCGGCCGACGGCAGCTATCGCCCGTTCCTGACCAAGGTGGTGCCGCTGAAGGACGGGCAGGGCCGGGTGCTGCAATGGTTCGGCACCAACACCGACGTCAGCGAACTGCATGCCCTGCAGGAGCAGCTGCGAATCGAGGACCGGCGCAAGGACGAGTTCCTGGCCACATTGGCGCACGAACTGCGCAACCCGCTGGCGCCGCTGGTGACGGGCCTGGACCTTCTGGAATCGATGAAGGACAACGCGGCCGGGCTGGGCGGCGTGCGCAAGCTGATGCAACGCCAGCTGCAGCGCATGT
>CAZXXM010000373.1:0-3607 GCA_964644715.1 uncultured Salinisphaerales bacterium | reverse complement strand
ATTCGAACCCGCGATACGGTTTGACCCGTATACACGCTTTCCAGGCGTGCTCCTTAAACCACTCGGACATCTCTCCTTTCAACTGAAGACTACATCGACTTCCTCGCCTCGGACCGTTCAGGTCTTCGGTGTTTCGGCAGCGGATTCGGGTGCAGCGGTCTTTTCCGGCATGGCGGGCGGCCTGTCGAGGCACACGCCGTCGCCTTCCTTGTTCTTCGTGCCGAACGGAACCACCGTCGCCGGACGATCCGGCAGGCGCAGCGCGGACGGCGACGCCGGAATGGCCAGGCCTTCGACGGGCTGCAATTCCGGCACGATCTCGGCTTTCTGGTAGTCCTGCTCGACCAGGCAATAGCTGTTCGTCGAACAGGCTGCGACACCTGACAGGGAGACCAGCAGCAGGGAAGCGCGCAGCAGCATCAGAGGGCTCCAGCGGCACGCAGGGCAGCGCGCACAGTGTCGTGGGACGTCGGGGACAAGGGCACAAGCGGCAGGCGGATGCCGCCGGCGATGCGACCCATCTGTTCGAGCGCCCACTTCACGGGAATCGGGTTGGCTTCGCAGAACAGGTCGCGATGCAGACCTGCCAGCGGGCCATCGAGTTCCGCGGCCCTGGCGGCGTCGCCGGCCTTGGCCGCCTTGCATACGCGATGCATGGCGCCCGGCACGACGTTGGCCGTCACCGAAATGTTGCCGTCGAACCCGGCCAGGATCGACTCGCGCGCAGTCGCGTCGTCGCCCGAATACAGTGCAAACGTCTTTGGCAGGTCCAGGGCACGGAGTTCGCGCACACGAGCCATGTCACCCTTGGCCTCCTTGATGCCGACGATGCGTGGCACCTGGGCCAGGCGCGCCACGGTGGCCGGCAGCATGTCCACACCGGTGCGACCGGGCACGTTGTAGAGAATCTGCGGGATATCAACCGCCTCGGCGATTGCCCTGTAGTGGCGGTACAGGCCTTCCTGCGGCGGCTTGTTGTAATAAGGCGCCACCAGCAGGGCCGCATCGCAGCCGACTTCCCGCGCGGCCGTGGTCAGTTCGATGGCCTCGGTCGTCGAGTTGGCACCGGTTCCGCCGATCACCGGGACGCGCCTGGCGGCACGCTGGACGATGCGGCGCATCACCTCGACGTGCTCCTCGACGCTCAGCGTCGGCGACTCACCGGTGGTTCCGACCGCCACGATGCCGTCGGTGCCCTCGGCCACGTGCCAGTCGACCAGGCGATCGAGCGCGTCGAAGTCCACGCGTCCATCCGGATGCATGGGAGTGACGATCGCAACGATGCTGCCTTGAATCATGCGGAGGGCGCGAAACGGGGACGAAAGGCGGCGGAGTATACGCTCGCGGAACGGGCCCGGGAACGAAAATCGAGCGTGGCCATTTGGGCCCTGCCTCAATAAACTCGCGCCTTGGAAGACCTCCCCCGACTCATGACACCTCAGGACACCCTGCTCTCCATTTCGGTACTCGCCCGCACCAAGGCGAATGTCCCGCTGGAGCTGTTCCGCGCGATCCGCGAGCGCGCCTGCGAGGTGGAAGACTGCCGCATCGCCCCGATCGGGGACCGCCTCGCCGCCAACCTGGTGGTGTCCGGCAACTGGAGCGCCCTTGGCCGGCTGGAAACCGCCCTGCCCGGCATCGCCACCAAGCTCGACCTGCAAGTGCGCTTCGAGCGTTGCGGACCGCGCGTGCAGGCCCCGGAATTCCGGCCCTATGCGGCAGACGTCATCGCGCCGCAGCAGCCGGACCTGCTGGTCCACCTGCTGGAGTTCTTTTCCGGCCAGGACGTGGAGGTCGCCGAGATCTCCACGCAGAAGTACAACTCGAACTACACCGGCGCCGAAATGTGCAGCGTCCAGATGGTGCTGCACGTGCCGGTCAACCAGCACCCGCAGGCGCTGCGCGAATCCTTCATGGATCTCTGCGACGATCTGAACGCGGACGGCATGCTGGACCCGATCAAGACCTGACGGCGCGTTCCGGGCGCTGACCCGATTCTTGCGGGTGGGAAGCCGGGAGCGAGGGGCCGCGAGGCCCGACGATTCAAAGGAGCGAGATGACTCTCAGCGTTGGCGACAAGATTCCGGACCTCAGCCTCCCCGCCAACGGCGGCCGAACGGTCGGCTTCAAGGATTTCAAGGGCAAGAAGCTGGTCGTCTACTTCTACCCGAAGGACAACACGCCGGGCTGCACCCAGGAAGGTCAGGACTACCGTGACCTCTACAAGCAGTACGTCAAAGCCGGCGCCGACATCGTCGGCATTTCGAAAGACAGCGTGAAATCCCACGACAACTTCGTGGCCAAGTTCGAGTTTCCGTTCACCCTGCTGTCCGACACCGAGGGCGCTGCCTGCGATGCCTTCGGTGCCATCGTCGAAAAGAGCATGTACGGCCGCAAGTACATGGGCATCGACCGCTGCACCTGGCTGTTCGACGAGAAGGGCAAGCTGCGGCAGGTCTGGCGCGGCGTGAAGGTCAAAGGCCATGCCGCCGAAGTGCTGGAAGCGGTGAAGGCGCTCTGATCTCCTCTTCGACCCCGATCTCCGCCGCCCTGCCGCCGTCGCGGCCGGACGTCGCGGCTGCCATCTTCGTCGCACGCTCCGCGTCCGCGGATACCCTCCCCTCGGCCCACTGCTGCGCGGGCCAGGGTCATCGGCGTCGCCGTCGGCGCCATTCACCCTCCTGGAACCCGTGAAGAAGAAGATCTTCGTCCTGGATACGAACGTGCTGATGCACGACCCCTCGAGCGTGTTCCGCTTCGAGGAACACGACCTCTTCATCCCGATGGTCGTGCTCGAGGAACTGGACGGCCTGAAGAAGGGCACCAGCGACGCGGCCCGCACGGCGCGACAGGTGAGCCGCCTGCTCGACGACCTGATCGCCGACAAGGATCACGCGCAGATCGAGAAGGGCCTGCCGCTTCCGACCACGTACGTGAAGCGCAACGGCGGCGGCAAGCACGGCCAGCCCGCGAGCGGCCGGCTGTTCTTCCAGACCAAGCCGACCGACAGCGCCCTGCCCGGCATCCTCCCGGGCAACAAGCCTGACAACGCGATCCTGCTGGCTGCCCTGTCGCAGACCGCGCAGCACCCGAATCGCAAGATCACGCTGGTCAGCAAGGACATCAATCTTCGCATCAAGGCGACGATCGTCGGCGTCCACACCGAGGACTACCACAACGATCAGGTCCTCGAAGACGCGGATCTGCTGCCCACCGGCTACGCCGAGCTTCCGGAAACCTTCTGGGAATCGCACGGCGAGAAGATGGAAAGCTGGCAGGACGAGCGCGGCCGCGCCTGTTACCGCGTGACCGGGCCGAGCGTGAAGAACCTGTACCTCAACCAGTTCCTGTACCTGCCGGACGGCGACCGCGATCGCGGCCTGGAACTGGTCGTCGACAAGCTCGACGGCGACTCGGCGACCTTGCGCGTGATCCGCGACTATCGCGCGAGCAAGTCGCCGGTCTGGGGCATCCACGCGAAGAACCGCGAGCAGAATTTCGCGCTCAACCTGCTGCTGGACCCGGACATCGACTTCGTCACGATCCTGGGCCCCGCCGGCACCGGCAAGACGCTGCTGACCCTGGCCGCGGGACTCGCGCAGGTGCT
>CAZXXM010000372.1:0-3610 GCA_964644715.1 uncultured Salinisphaerales bacterium | reverse complement strand
CCACTTGGGTGCCGGCAATCTGGAACTGCTGGATCGACCATTCGAAAAGGTCGCGTTTGTCGGTGGCCACCGCTGCCGCCATGACGCCCCACGCTGCCCAGTACTCGTGGTTGTTCATCTTCTCCAGCGGCTGATCGCGCCACTCTTCCACGACGCGCCGCGCCAAGGTCTCCAGCCACTTGTCGACCTCTGCAACGAGCTGCGGATCACTCGCCAACGGATTGGACGTCGAGAACTTCAGCCTCACATAAGCCGCCGAAATGCTGGCGAGTGCCCACTTCCGCATCGACTTCCCGGTGTGCGTCACCGCCTGGCCCATCAACGCGTTCGCCGACGACCACGACCGAAGCAGCTTCTTCGCACACTCGAGCGACTCGTCGTTGCCCGCCCGCATGTAATCGTCGACCTGCTGGCTCAGCCCGCGTTCCAGCGAACTGATCGGCGCAATCAACTCGCGATACTTGCGCTCCGCTGCCGGATTCACGTCGTCGCGGGCCTTGTCCGACCCTTCGTAGCGGCTCGGGAAGTCGAGCGCCGCCGTGAAGGGGCTGGCGTTCGAGGGGCAAACCTTGATTTCCTTGTCGGAGTGAACGACAGCGAGCGTGAACCCTGGCGGGGGCACGAGGTGCGCGCCCACAGAGGTCGGCGGCGTCCCGGCGGCGTTGCAACCCTGCGCGACGACGCTCGCCACCAGCACCATCCACGGAATGGCGGATCGCATCATCGCGCAATTCCTGCGGCACCCGCGACGATGCGACTTTCACCGCCGCCATCTGCCCGCATTCCGGTGTCGTGCGCCGAGCAGAGCCGGGCCCGAACCTTGAGCGGCGCTCCGGCGGCAGGCTTGGCCGTCGAAGAATTTGCAGCCGTCGCAGCAACGGCCGTCACCGTGACGGGCGCTTCGGGGACGATCGCTTCCACATCGAATCCCAGGAAGATCTGGTCTCCCCAGTTGCCGTCCGGCCGCAGCGACGTGACGAACCTGCCCTTCTGTGAAGGAGCGTGCTGAGATTGCTCGACGCGGAGATTTTCCTTGTTGCCGCTCGTGTACCAGACGACACCGCGCATCTCGAGCATCGTGGGATCGCTGAATTGCACGTCCAGCACGTAATCCCGTCCTTTCAGCGGCCGTACTGCGCCACCGCCATTGAACAAGACCTCGGTCGATCCGGTGGGCCGGACCACCACCTCGCGTTCCAGGATCGCGTCCTTGCCGTTGCATCCGCCATTGAGCAAGGGCATTGCCTGACGAAAGAACGACAGATCGCCGAGATTGTGGAAGTGCTGCACTTCCCAGATCAGGATCTTGGGCGGATTGCTGCGAAATTCCTCGCTCGGCAGGTAAGACAGCATCGCGCCGTCCATACCGCCACCGATGACGGAAATATTCAGGACGTCCGCCTGGAGATATTCCGAAATGAACCCGCTGAAGTTGTACGAAGGGCCGCTGTTGCTGGTGCCGACGAGCGCGATCTGCGGAACTGCCTCGTCGCCGAGAAGATCTCCGCCTGCGTCGGCGGGCTCGGTGACGTAGCGCGCAAAGTACTGTTTGGGCGATCCGAAGCCACAGAGCTCCGATGCAGCTTTCGCCAGTGTGCCGTTCTTGGTGACCAAGCCCTCCTTGTGAGTCACGAACGCCTGGCGTTTGATCGTCTTGAACTGGGGCATCTGGAGCACACGATCCGCGACGAGCTTCGCCGTGCGGCGCGTGCCTTCGGGCGTCCAGTGATGGTCGTTTCTCGAGAAATATTCGCTCGAATTTCGTGTCGTCAGCAGGGTTTCCAGATCAGGCACGGCCACCCCTCGCGAACGCAGATCGGAGATCACGCGCCGATAGCTGGCGCGTGCGCCTTCCACGTCGTACGGGTACCCGCTTCCCTTGAGCTTGTCCGCGTGCATCACTCCGCGCGGCGGCTGGACCATGACGACCAGCTCGGTGCCGCGCTCACGCAGCGCGCGCTGGAACTCCACCAGCCGGTCGAGGCCTTCCGGCGTCGTGCCGAACTGCGTGGCAAGATCGGACTCGGCACGAAACAGCCATCCGTCGCTGCCTTGTACCAGCGTGCGGAACGCGTCCAGGAACTTGGTGTTGTACGCGGCAGGATCTGCCGCGTGCGGGCATAGCTGGCAGCAGGGAGCTGCTTCGAAGACGGGAAACGCCGCGTCCGCAGCCGGAGAAGACTGCGCGGCGGACCACAGAACCGCGCCCAGTATCAGGCTGCGGAACGCGCTCGGAATCTTCTTCGGCACGATTCGGCTCCGGAACGTCAGTTGATGGCCCAAGCCATGCGCGGCGTGGCGGCACTGGCGTCTCCGACCACGAACAGGCTGAACGCCTGTCCACGCGCGAGACTCACCGGTGGCGCATCGGCAATCTTCTTGTCGCCGTCGTACACCGCGAGCTGGACCTTGGACGGGTTGACTTCGCGCTTGCCCGACGTCTTCGACGCGACATCCGGGATGACGACCGTGCCGCCATCCTGCGTACGCAGGCTCAGCGCGCTCTTGCCGGTGAGGTTGTAGAGGATCAGCAGCGCCTTGAGGCGGTTGCCACTGTTGTCGTTGTCGAGCAGCTTCACCGGACCCGAGCCCGCGACGGCCGTGTAGTAGCGCCCGGCGGCAAGCGTGACCGAATCATTGGTGTTGCCGGCGCTGAGCGAATGTGTTCCCGCCGGCAGGAAGATGAAGTCGCTGGCGCCCCACGCGCGGATGTCCGCGATGGATTCGTTGCCGACCTTGGCCGTGAGTTCGTCGGTATCGCTGGCGTTGAACACGCGGATGAACGCGGAGCCCGGAGGCGCCACCGGTCCGTAGAGTCCGCCGTCTCCGGCCTGGGCGACCATGCTGGTCGTGAACATCATCGCGACCATCGCGAGGATCATCGACAACACGCCGCGCCGCTCGGATGCAGTTCTGGCCGTCGGCACGTTGCCGGTCTTCTGCTCGCTGCTTTTCATGGGGTTCATCTGCGCTCTCCTGCTTCAGGGTTGTGCAACAGTCGTCGTCGACGTCGGGGCCAGCGCGAGCTGCGCATGGCCCTCGTCGCTCTTGGGTTTGGATCCAGCGGGTTTCTTCCCGACCGGCAGATAGCGCTCCGGGATCTCCCAGATCAGGCGTGCCGGCGCCGGGCCGTCCTGCGGCTCTTCGAGATAGGCGAGCATCGGCTCGAACGGACCGTGCCCGGACTGCGCGAGGTTCAGCACGTCCTGGTCCAGGCTTTCGCGCAGCGCACCGTCGAAGTTCCAGCGGCCGTCCGCGCTATAGCTGGTGCCGACGAGCACGACGGCCGGCGCCGGCGCGTCGCCGAACAGATCCGCTTCGGCCGATGCGCCCGGAGCGGCCACCGTCGAACGCGCCGTCAGAAGATCGGGCGGCGGCATCAGCGTCGAGAAGTACGGCGCCAGCGGCAGGAACTGCATCAGGTCGCCCCGGTGCTCGACCGGCGTACGGGTTTCCGTCGTATACCGCGCCGCGCCGTCGCTGGCCCGAGGTGCCATCGCCACCGCGAGGGCCTGCGCGCTGCACTTCGCGCCTTCCGGCGTCCAGTGCGTGTCGGTGCGCAGGAACACGGCCGACTGCGCCTTGCATTGCTCGAGCGGGACCAGCAGGT
>CAZXXM010000371.1:0-3612 GCA_964644715.1 uncultured Salinisphaerales bacterium | reverse complement strand
AGCGTCTGCTCTTCCATCGCCGGATACAGATGCACGACGGAGCGCTGGAATTCCTCCTGCAGCACCGCGAGCTTGGCGAACTCCGGGGGGATCTGGATCTGCATGACCTCGGTCGGATCCAGCCCCTGGCGTGCGGCGCCCTGCAACGCCGTGCGCAGCCAGCGCAGGTAGGCGCGTGTCTGCCCGATCGCCGTCTTGTCCTTCACGACCGGGCCGTGTCCCGGCACCAGCACCGCGAAATCGATTTTCTCCAGCTGGTCGAGCGCTGAGAGCCATTTGCCGACGTCGGCATTGGGCGTGGTCGGCGCCCGCTGGAAGAACACCAGATCGCCGGCGAACAAGGTGCGGGTCTTCTCGTCGTAAACCGCGAGGTCCGCACCGGTGTGGCCGGCGAGCGCGAGCAGGCGCAGCGCACGGCCGCCGATGACGACGGGCCCGGGTTTCGCATCGTGTCCCGGCGCCACCGCCTCGGTGCCTTCCATCCAGCCGCCGACCATGCGGTAGAGGTTGGCGGCCAGATCGTCGCCGCGGGTCTGGATCGCGGCGCGGGTGTCCGGCAGCGCCGCCAGCGTGTCCAACGGGAACGCCTGGTCGCCGAGAAAGTGGTCCGGGTGCGCGTGCGTGACGAAGACCTGTGCGATGCCCTTGCCGGTCTGCTTCTCGATGGCAGCCCGCATCTGCTCGCCGTAACGCCGCGACGGGCCCGTATCGATCACGACGGCACCCGCCGTGGTCTCGATGTAACCGGTGTTGACGATGTTCCCGCCGTTGCTGCGCGTGAAATGCTCGGTGCGGCCTTCGAACAGGTGGACGCCGTCGGCGATCGTCTGCGCCTTCAGGCCGTAATCGAACGGCGCCACTGCGAGCGCCGCCCCGGCGAGGCAGAGGCCGCAGCACGCGGCGGCGAGCAGGCGCCACGAACGCATCACGGTCCGACCCGCGCTTCGATCCGGTTGCCCTGGATGTCGCGCCCTTCGATGCGCACCGGGCCCCGGTTCTTCAGCTCGAAGCTCAGCATCGGGTTCTCGGACACCGGCTCGTAGGTCTTGAGCAGCGCCAGTTCCTGCCCCTTGGCGTCGAGCACGCGCAAGGTCTCGATATGGAACACCGGGATGCCGGCCGCCAGTCCCGTGTCCATCGGATGCATCACGCGCAGCTTGAGCCGGCTGCGGTCTTCTCCGCGCGGCCACAGGCCGCCGCTGACCTGGTTGAGCTGATCGCGCCACAAGCCTTCGCCGGTGCCGTAGCTCGGCGCCGTGCACCCGCCGCCGGCGGCGCTGAGCCAAGTGCCGCCGACGTGCCAGACGCCGTCTTTGGTTCGCGCCGCCGCACGCACCGGCGTCGACTGTTCCACCTTGAAGCGGAACGAGATGAAGGGATCCGCCCGGGTGGGCCGGTACGACAGGATCAGCGGGATGGGATTGAGGTCCGCGATCAGGCGCAGTTCCTCGACCCCCTCGAGCGCGTCGTCCACCCGCACCTCGACCGGCACGGCCAGCGCGTCTTCGGCGGTCGGCGGCACGATGACCTGGACGCGCTCGTCGAACTCGATCGGCCCGCCGTCCAGATGGCGCGCGACCATCGCGTCCCAGGCCGGCGAGCGGAGCGGGTCGGTGGAGTGAACCGACTCCGGGAGCTTGGCGGACAGCACCAGGCCCGGAGCGATCAGCAGCAATGCCGCCAGCGTACGGCCCACCCTCGCGATCCGATCCCCCGGCATCGCGACGCCTTCAGTCCGCTGCGCGCGAAGCGGCAGCGGCCGCAGGTGCAGCCGGAGCAGCGTAGTCGATGCCGTGCGCAGCGAAGATCGCGGCGAGCTTGCCCTCGCTCCGCAGTTCGTCCAGCGCCTTGGCGAGCGCGTCCCGCAGCGTCTTCGATTCGTTGTTCTTCACGGCCATGCCCACGTCCCAGGTCGTGCGGAACATGCCCACGAGCTGCTGTTCCTTGAACTGCAGGTCTCCGACGTTCGCAGTCTTCATCAGGCCCTGCAGCTCGCCGCGTGGCGCCATCACCGCGTCGACCTCACCGGCCTTGAAGGCCTGCACCGCGTCGCTGAGCGAGGGCTTGCGCACCGCGGCGGTCCGCAGCCGGCCGTTGAAGGCGCCGCTCATGTAGTAGTCGCTGATGCTGTCGATCTCGACGCCGACCTTGTGCCCGGTGAGCGCCATCGGGCTCTCGAAGGCTTCGAGCTTGTCCGGGTGGTAGACCACCGAGACGACCTCGCGGAAGTAGGCGCCGAAGAAATCCGCCTTGTCTTCCTTGGCCGCGAACTGCGCATCGGCCGGCACGTGGAGCATCACGTCGGCGACACCGCCGCCCAGGTAGTGCCCCTTCCAGACGTTGTTGCGCAGATCGTCGCTCATGTCCTCGTCGGCGATGAACAGCCGCGGCTGAAACGACACGCCGAGCTTCTCTGCGAGCGCGCGACCGATCTCGACGTCGACGCCAGTGGGCTTGTTGCCCGCACCCTTGTACGACCAGGGCGGAAAGGCGTCGTACATCGCCACTTCCAGGACGCCCTTGGCTCGCACCGCCGCGAGCGGATCGAGCTCGTCGTCGGCGGCGCAGGCTGCCTGCGATCCGATCAGCGCGGCGATCGCGAAGACGACGCGACCGAACCAGCGCCGCGCCGGCTCACTCGTCGACATGGACCGAATCGAGATAGCTGCGAATGGCCCAGATGGCCTCTTCGCTGAAGATCGGACCGAACGCCGGCATGTAGGTCACGCCGTTGCGGATCACGCCCTTGCGGATCTTCTCGGAGAAATATTCATCGCCGTCCTTGCCGGCCGGCAGCATGCGCAGGTCGGGGGCGATGCCGCCCGAAACGGCGCCCAGTCCGTGGCAGCGAGCGCAATTCTGGTTGTACGCCGACGAACCGACTTCCGCCGCCTGCTTGGCCGCCTTCTTGTCGGCCCGGTACGGATTTTCCGTCTGTTCGCCGTCCAGCTTCTTGAGCTTGCTCACGTCCACCGCCTGCGGCGTGACGTCGCCGTGGGAATGGGCCAGCGGAGCAGCGAGCAGCGCCGCCACCGCGAGGAATCGGAACTTGTTCATGTCTCGTTTTCGGGGATGTGGAAAAAAGAAGGGGCGGTTCACCGCCCCTCCTGTATACGCAAGCGAAGCTGTACTAATTCTTAGCGACCGCCGGTGCCGCCGACTTGTGCAGCTTGAAGACCCACATCATGCCGCCCTGGCTGATGTCCTTGATCTTCTTCGCGACGTCTCCGCCCCACAGCGGCACGGCGCCACCCCAGCCCGACGCGATGGCGACGTACTGCTCGCCGTCCTCTTCCCAGGTGGCCGGCTGGCCGACCACGCCCGAACCGGTCTGGAACTTCCACAGCACCTCGCCCGTCTTGGCGTTGAAGGCTTTGAAGTAGCCGTCCGGCGTGCCCATGAACACCAGGTTGCCGCCGGTGGTCATCACGCCACCCCAGACCGGCGAGTCGTTCTTGTACTCCCAGACGATCTTGCCGGTGGCCGGGTCGATGGCGCGCAGCGCGCCGATGTAGTCGTCGTACAGCGGCTTGATGTTGAAGCCGGCACCCAGATAGGCCGCACCCTTCTTGTAGGTGATCGGCTCGTTCCAGATGTCCATGCCCCACTCGT
>CAZXXM010000370.1:0-3645 GCA_964644715.1 uncultured Salinisphaerales bacterium | reverse complement strand
CGCGAATGCCCGCATCGGCCGCTTCGAGGATCGCATCGGCCGCGCCGGGGGCGGGTACGTAGATCATCGTGGCGTCGGCGCCGGTGGCCTTCACCGCGTCGTGCGCGGTATTGAATACCGGCAGGTTCAGGTGCTTGCCGCCGCCCTTGCCGGGCGACACGCCACCCACCATCTGGGTGCCGTACTCGATGGCCTTTTCCGAGTGGAAGGTGCCCTGCTTGCCGGTGAAGCCCTGGCAGATGACCTTGGTGTTCTTGTCGATCAGGATGGACATGTGATTACTTTCCCTGGGCCAGCTTGACGACGGTCTGGGCCGCCTCGGTGAGATCGGACACCGGCGTGATCGCCAGGCCCGAGTCGCGCAGCAGCTGCTGTCCCTTCTCCATGTTGGTGCCCTGCAGGCGCGCCACGACGGGCAGCTTCAGGCCGGTCTGCTTGCAGGCCGTGATGATGCCCTCGGCGATCAGGTCGCACTTCACGATGCCGCCGAAGATGTTGATGAAGATCGCCTTGACCTCGGGGCTCGCGGTGATGAGCTTGAACGCCTCGGTCACCTTCTCCGCCGTGGTGCCGCCACCGACGTCGAGGAAGTTCGCCGGCTGGCCGCCGTGCAGCTTCACGATGTCCATCGTCGCCATCGCGAGACCGGCGCCGTTGACCATGCAGCCGATGTTGCCTTCCAGCGTGACGTAGTTGAGGTCGTACTTGGCGGCAGCGCGCTCGCGCTCGTCTTCCTGCGCCGGATCGCGCTGGTTGGCGATCTCCTTCTGGCGGAACAGGGCGTTCTCGTCGAAGTTGAGCTTGCCGTCGAGCGTGAACAGGTTGCCCTCGGCGGTGACGATCAAGGGGTTCACCTCGACCATGCTGGCGTCGCACTCGGTCAGCACGCGGTACAGGCCCATCAGCAGCTTGGTGAACTGGTCGGTCTGCTCCTTCGTCAGATCCATGAAGAAGCCCAGCTCGCGCGCCTGGTAGGGCTGCAGGCCGGCGGCCGGATTGACGTAGATGTGCTTGATCTTCTCGGGCGTGTGCTCGGCGACTTCCTCGATGTCCATGCCGCCGGCGGCGGAGGCCATGAAGACGATGCGCTCGCGCGTGCGATCGACCAGGCCCGACACGTACAGCTCGCGGGCGATGTTGGACGGCTTCTCGACCCAGACCGAATTGATCGGCAGGCCCTTGGCGTCGGTCTGCTTGGTGACCAGGCGCTTGCCCAGCATGGCCTTGGCCGCTTCCTCGGCGGCGTCGGGGCCGGTCACCAGCTTGACACCACCAGCCTTGCCGCGGCCGCCGGCGTGGACCTGGGCCTTGACCACGACCTTCTCGGTGCCGAGCGCCTTGGCGGCAGCACGTGCGGCCTCCGGGCTCTCGGCGAGGATGCCTTCCGGCACCGGGATGCCGAAGCGCGCGAACAGCGCCTTGGCTTGGTATTCGTGCAGATTCATGCTGCCCCCTGGGCGACGTAATGGGTCCCGAGCCCGCGGCGTTGCGTTCGGGGCGGGAATTCTCCCCTAGTCCATGCGGCGCTGCAAAACGCGCGTATGCAGGGCGGTGCGCGCAGGGTGCACAAATTCCGGGCCGGGAAAATTCCTGGCGGTCGCCGGGCCGCTATCATCGGTCGCTGACCTCCGGGAAGTCCCATGTCCAAGCTCATCCAGTTCGTTCTGCTCGGCGTCGCCATCTGGTTCGGGCTGCGGCTGTACCGGCAGTGGAAGCTCAACCAGGACCGGATCGACTCGCCGCGCGGCCAGGAGCGTTTCGAGCGGACGGTCCGCTGCACGAGCTGCGGCGTTCACCTTCCCGCCTCAGCCGTGTCCGCCAACGGCCAGTGCGGCAAGTGCAGCAGCTGAGCGTATCGTCGGCGGCCCCCCGCCGCAGGCTCGTGTTCGACCTGGCTACCCCGGACGACTGGCGCGTCCTGCGCCTGCTGTCGTTCTACCGGCTCGCACTGGTCGGCATCCTGCTCGCGTTGCTCGCGGCGGACTACACGCCGCAGGTTCTCTCGGCGATCAAGCCCAACTGGTATCGGTGGACCTGCCAGGGCTACGCGGCCGCCGCCCTGCTGCTGACCTGGCTGGTGCAGAGCCAGGCGCCGCGCATCAGTGTGCAGGCCCACCTGAATTTCCTCGTCGACCTGCTCGCGACCGCCACGCTGGTGTACGCCAGCGGCGGCGTCGACGATGGCCTCGGCACCCTGCTGCTGATTCCGGCGGTGGTCTGCGCGCTCGTGCTGACGCCGCGCATGGCCGTGCTGCAGGCCGCGATCGGCACCTTGGGCATGTTCGGCGAGGAACTGCTGCGCCAGTACAACCATCCGCTCGACGCTGCCGCGTTCACGTCGACCGGGGTGCTGGGCATGATCCTGTTCGGGACTTCGATCGCCGCCAACACGGTGGCGCAGCGTGCGCGCAAGAGCGAGGCCCTGGCGTCGCGCATGGGCAGCGAGTTCGCCAATCTCTCGCGTCTCAACGATGTGATCCTCGAGTCGATGCACACCGGGGTGCTGGTGCTCGACGACAGCCTGCGGGTCGGCAATCTCAACGCCGCGGCTCGCGAACTGATGCGTACCACCAGCCGCGCCGAAGGCCGCGCGCTGGAACTCGAATCTCCGGCGCTGGCCGAGCGCCTGCGCTGGTGGCTGGTGTCGAAGGAGTCCGACGACGCGCCGATGTCGCTGGGCGCGAACATGCCGGAGGTCATCGTTCGCATCTCGCGGCTGGGAACGAGCGCGCAGGCGCCGATCATGGTGCTGCTCGAGGACGCCTCGCGTCTGCGCGAGCAGGCTCAGCAGATCAAGCTCGCGGCGCTCGGGCGCTTGTCGGCCAGCATCGCGCACGAGATCCGCAATCCGCTCGCCGCGATCAGCCATGCGGGCCAGCTCCTATACGAGGCGCCGGACATCAGCGCGGAGAACCGCCGGCTGCTCGCGATGATCCACCGCCATAGCGATCGCATCGACAAGATCGTCGGCGACATCATGTCGCTGTCGCGGCGCGAGGCGGCCCAGCCCTTGATCATTCCGCTGGCGATGTGGCTCGAGGACACCGTGATCCTGTACCGGGAGGGCCATGGCAAGGCGCAGCGACCGATCGAACTCGCCGACATCTCCAAGTCGATCCGCGTCTACTTCGACCCGCGGCATCTCCAGCAGCTGATGTTCAATCTCTGGGACAATGCGTTTCGTCACGGCGCCCGCGATGGCGCCACGATCACGGTGCGGGTCAGTGCCGGGGTCGAGCGCGGCGGGCGGCCCTGGCTGGACGTGTCCGACAACGGACCGGGGATCGCGCCGGAGGTGCTCGACAAGATCTTCGAGCCCTTCTTCACGACCTCGCACGGGGGTACGGGCCTGGGCCTTTATCTCGCGCGCGAACTGTGCGAGTTCAACCAAGCGCGCATGAGCTACCAACGTCGGCCGGTCGGCGCCTGCTTCCGTGTCAGCTTTGCCGTGGGCCTAGGAGGAATGGAATGAGCAAGTCCGCGCCCAACCCTCTCGCGTTGATCGTCGACGACGAGGCGGACATCCGCGAGCTGCTGGAGATCACGCTGTCCCGGATGGGCATCAAGTGCTGCGCCGCCGCGGATCTGGCGGAGGCGCGGCAATGGCTCAGGGACCGCACCTTCGATTTCTGCATCACCGACATG
>CAZXXM010000369.1:0-3656 GCA_964644715.1 uncultured Salinisphaerales bacterium | reverse complement strand
CGTCCTTTGCGTTGGCCTGTGCAGACCTTGAGGTAATGCCATTGGGGCGAAACCCGGGATCCTGCATCATCGATCAGCAAAAGCCCCGGGGCTCACCCGGCTTACGTCCGCTTCAATCGGCGAACCGCATCGCCTGGTCGAGGCGGCTCACTGCGGCGACCTCGAGATCGAGCTTCACGCTCTTGCGCGGCCGGTTGGCCTCGGGCACCAGCGCGCGCTTGAATCCCTGCTTGGCGGCTTCGACGAGCCGCTCCTCGCCGCCCTGCACGGGCCGGATCTCGCCGGCGAGTCCCACCTCGCCGAAGACGATCAGATCGGTCGGCAGCGGACGGCCGCGAAAGCTCGACAGCGTGGCCAGCAGCAGCGGAAGGTCGGCCGCCGGTTCGCTGATGCGCATGCCGCCCACGACGTTGACGAAGACGTCCTGGTCGCCCAGCGCGACACCGCCGTGACGGTGCAGCACGGCCAGCAGCATGTTCAGCCGATTGCCTTCCAGACCCAGCGCGACTCTGCGCGGATTGCCGACCATCGAGCGGTCGACCAGCGCCTGGACCTCGACCAGCAGCGGTCTCGAGCCCTGTCGTGTGACGGTGATCACACTTCCCGGCACGGGTTCTTCGTGACGCGACAAAAACAGCGCCGACGGGTTGCTGACTTCCTTCAGGCCGGTGTCCGTCATCGCGAACACACCGAGCTCGTTGACGGCGCCGAAGCGGTTTTTCACCGCACGAATCAAGCGGAAACGCGATCCCGGGTCGTGTTCGAAATACAGCACCGTGTCGACCATGTGCTCGAGCACGCGCGGTCCGGCGATGGCGCCTTCCTTGGTCACGTGCCCGACCAGGATCACCGTCGTGCCGCTGCCCTTGGCCTGCCGCACCAGCTGCGCCGCACACTCGCGCAGCTGCGACACGGAGCCGGGCGCCGAATCGAGCGCCTCGGTGTAGAGCGTCTGGATCGAATCGATGACCACCAGCCCCGGCCGCATCGCGGCCACGGTGGCCAGGATCGATTCGATCGAAGTCTCCGCCAGCGCCGGCAGATCGACCCGCGGCAGACCCAGCCGCTGTGCCCGCATCGCGACCTGGGACAGCGACTCTTCGCCGGTGACGTAAAGCGTGTCGAGCCGGCCCTCGACTGCCGCCAGCAGCTGCAGCAGCAGCGTGGATTTGCCGATTCCCGGGTCTCCCCCGATCAGGATCACGGCGCCGCGAACCCACCCGCCGCCGAGCACGCGGTCCATCTCTTCCAAGCCGGACGTGAGGCGTGGCGCCGATTCCGCATCGACTTCGTGCAGGCGCCTGACCGCGCCCGCGTTCGCCACCCCTGCGCGCGCACCCGGACGGGTGGCCGCGACGGTCGACTCGACCAGCGTGTTCCAGCTGCCGCAATCGGCGCACTGCCCGGCCCACTTGGAGGCCGAGGCACCGCAGTTCTGGCAGACGTAGGCGGTTCGGGTTTTCGCCATGACGTTCGTGAAGTCCGTTAGTTGAGGTCCCGAAAACCACGCTAGTATCACCGCAGAACGCGAACAGGGTCGCGCGCAGGGGGATGACGGTGAAGCAGGGGTTCTGGACCAGGGACTGGTTTGCGGCGCTCGCGTTCTCTGCGGCTTTCGTGCTGCTGGCCTACGCGGTGGTGCCCAATAGCTTCAACGCGCTCGAGCGCTACACCTACGACCTGGGCGTACGGGCCAATGCCCGCGCGCCGTCGGACAAGGTGGTGGTGATCGCCATCGACGACGACAGCATCGCCAAGATCGGCCGCTACCCCTGGCCGCGCCTGGTGCACGCGCAGATGCTCGACCGCCTGCGCGAGGCCGGCGCCAAGGTGGTCGCCAGTGCGATCTTCTTCTCGGAATCCCAGGACGAGCCGGGGCTCCAGGCGCTGAGCGATCTGTCGACCTACCTGTCGCAGTCGCCGCTGACGCAGGCGGTTCCAGGCGACATCGACACGCTGGGCAAGCAGGTAGCGGACGTCGAAAGCCTGCGCAAGCAGCTCGATGCCGCGTCGGCCGCGGCCCGCCAGCTCGATCCGGCGCTGCCCGCGCAGGACCTCAAGGCGATGCGCGATCTGAACAAGCTGTGGGCGGACCTCGCGTTGTCGAAGCGCTACGCCAGCGAGGTCGCAGCGCTCAAGGAGCACATCGACAACGCCCGCAGCCGGCTGTCGGCGGACGATTCGCTCGGCGTCGCGATGCGTGGGTACGGCGCCAACCTGCTGCCGATCATGTTCACGCCGGGGACCCCGCAGGGGAATCCGGACGCTCCGTTGCCGGATTACGTGAGCCGGTTCGCGCTGACCAACCTGCAGGACAACGTCGAGGCGGTCGCCACGGGCGGCCTGCCGATGCCGGTGATCTCCGCCGACCTGCTGCCGCTTCCGGATCTCGGACAGGCCGCCGCCGGCATCGGCCACCTGATGTTCCTGCTCGACTCCGACGGCGTCGTGCGCGAAGAGCCGCTCGCCGTGCAGTACTTCAACGAGCTGTATCCCTCGCTGAGCCTGATGACGGCGGCACGCGCGCTCAACCTCAAGCCCGAGGAGATCGAGGTCAAGCTCGGCGAAGGCGTGCGCCTGGGCGGCATCAATCTCGAGACCTCGCCGTATCTGCAGATGCGCACGCACTTCTACGGCGACGTGAACGGCCGTCCGCCGTTCCCGGTGTATTCGTTCTACGACGTGCGCGAGGGCAAGGTCCAGAAGGGCGCGCTGAAGGACAAGATCGTGCTGATCGGCGCCACCGCCGCCGGTACCGGCGATTCGCTGGCCACACCCGTGTCGGCCAGCATGGCGCCGGTGATGGTGCTGGCGCATTCGGTGTCCAGCATCCTGCAGGGTCATTACTTCGTCGAGCCGAGCTGGGGCGGCATCGTCAGCGCGCTGGTGCTGATCCTGGCCATCGCCTACCTCGCCGCCGTGCTGCCGGCACTGACGCCCGCCATCGGCTTCGCGATCAGCGGCGGCCTGGTGGCCGTGATCCTGCTCACCGAGTTCTATCTGCTGTCGGCGAGCGCGATGTGGGTACAGCTGACGGTGCCGGCGCTGCTGCTGGTCCTGGGCCACTTGTTCATGACGGTCAAGAAGCTGCGCCTGACCGAGAAGCTGCGCGTGTCCAGCGACGCCGAGGGCGCGGAGTCCAACAAGATGCTGGGCCTGGCCTTCCAGGGTCAGGGCCAGCTCGACATGGCCTTCGACAAGTTCAAGCGCGTGCAGCCGGTCGACGATCGTCTGCTGGACCTGATGTACAACCTGGCGCTGGACTTCGAGCGCAAGCGCCAGTTCAACAAGGCGCAGAGCGTCTACGAATACATCGGGTCGAAGAACAAGACGTTCCGCGACGTGCAGAGCAAGCAGGTGCGCGCGAAGAAGCTGTCGGAGACGGTGATCCTGGGCACCGGCATGGGCGCCCAGACGCAGGACGGCACGCTGATCATGTCCGGCGGCTCCGGCGGCGAGATGGAGAAGCCGATGCTCGGCCGCTACCAGGTCGAGAAGGAGCTGGGCAAGGGCGCGATGGGCGTCGTCTACCTGGGCAAGGATCCGAAGATCGGCCGCATGGTGGCGATCAAGACGATGGCCCTGTCGAACGACTTCGCGTCGGACGACCTGGCCGACGTGAAAGCGCGCTTCTTCCGCGAGGCCGAGGCGGCCGG
>CAZXXM010000368.1:0-3682 GCA_964644715.1 uncultured Salinisphaerales bacterium | reverse complement strand
CCGTTGGTGCCGGTGGTCATGCCGAACGTGGCATTGCCCGACGTGCCGTTGGTCGTGCTGGCGAGGAAGTGAGCGACGAAGCCGGACTGGCCCTTGAACAGCATGTTGCCCCAACCGCAGTTCGGGCCGCCCGGGGCTTCCGCGAACGCCGACGAGGAGGCAGCAAGCAGAACAACACCCGCTACGAACTTTTTCATTTTGAATCTCCCAAGTTGTGTATCCGGAGGTACGGACCTAGCTCGCGATCCGGTGTTCATACTAGGGCTCGGGCAAAGCCCACCGCAAGGCGAATGCTATGGATATATCCAGACGTGCACTTCGCAGTGATGCACGTCGATATCTCCATAGGTGTCCTCCCTGATTTCGCTCGCCGTGAAGGCTTGATAACAGCTGTTTACAGCAGCGGAATCGACGAGCCGGAACGAACTCGGGAGGCCCGAAACGTCGTGCGTCTTCGTACGAGAACCTCGTCTCGGGCAGGAAGAAAACCCGCGCGGCGAAGATTTGTGCTGTGACCGCCGTCACGTCCGAACGACAGAAACGACGAAGGCCCGGACGATGTCCAGGCCCTCGTACCGCGTGATCGGGAATCCGCCCGGCGTCTGATCGACGCCGGGCGGAGCCGGATCAGGACAGCTTTTCCTTGATGCGCGCCTTCTTGCCGGCCAGATCGCGCAGGTAGTACAGCTTGGCGCGTGCCACGTCGCCGCGACGCTTCACGGCGATCTCGGCGACCTGCGGGCTGTGCAGCTGGAAGGTGCGCTCGCAACCTTCGCCGTGCGCGACCTTGCGGACCGTGAACGCGGAGTTCAGGCCGCGGTTGCGCTTGCCGATGACCACGCCTTCGAAAGCCTGGAGACGCTCGCGGTCGCCTTCCTTGACCTTGACCTTCACCTCGACGGTGTCACCGGGGTTGAACGCCGGGACGTTCTGCTTCAACTGGTCGGCGTCGACCGACTGAATGATCTTGTTCGCGTTGCTCATGATCCACCTGCCTTCTGCTCTGACACGTATTCGCGGAGCAAGATCTGCTGCTCCGCATCCAGTTCCAACTTGTCCAACAGGTCCGGGCGACGCAACCACGTCCGCCCCAGCGCCTGCTTGAGCCGCCACCGCGCCTGCCTGGCGTGGTCGCCACTCATCAAAACCTCCGGTACCGCTTCACCGCGCCAGTGCTCGGGCCTCGAGTAGTGCGGGTGATCGAGCAGGCCATTCGAGAACGAATCCTGCCCCGCCGATTCCGCATGACCCAACACCCCCGGCAACAAGCGCGAGATGCCGTCGACCAGCACCATCGCCGCCAACTCGCCTCCGGAGAGAACGAAATCGCCCAGCGACAGCTCGACATCCACCGCGGCCTGCATCAATCGCTCGTCGACACCTTCGTAGCGACCGCACAACACCACCAGGCCCGCCTCCCGGCTCAAGCGCTCGAACCAGTTCTGGCTCATGCGCTCGCCCTGGGGCGACATCATCACCACCCGTGTCGCCGGTCCGAGATCCGCTTTCGCGTTCTCGATCGCCTGCGCCAGCGGTTCGGCCTGCATCACCATTCCCGGACCACCGCCGAAAGGCCGTTCATCGACCTTGCGCCAGCGGTTCTGGGCGAAATCACGGGGGTTGGTGCAGCTCAACTCCAGCGCCTTCTGTTCCACCGCCACCCGCGGCATTCCATGCCGCGTCACCACTTCCACCAGTTCCGGAAACAGCGTGATGACTTCGATCTTCATCATCGTGCGTCATCCCGAAACATCAGATTCAGAAATCCGGCTGCCAGTCCGCGACGATCACGCCGTCGCCGAGGCTCACCGACTGGATGATCGGGCCGTGCACGAAGGGAATCAGCCGCTCCGTCTCACCGTCCAGCACCACCAGCACGTCCTGGGCGCCGTTGCTGGTGACTTCGTCCACCCTGCCCAGCACCACGCCTTCCACGTTCCTCACCTCGAGTCCCACCAGGTCGAACCAGTAGTACTCGCCTTCCTCGAGCGGCGGCATCCGGCTGCGCTCGACCTGGATCTCCGTCCCGATCAGCGCCGCCGCGACGTCTCGATCCTCGATCAAGCTGCCGTCGGGGCCGCTCAGGCGGGCGACGATACCGTCGCCGTGGAGCTTGCCTTCGACCAGCCGGCCCGCGTAGCCCTCGCCCTTGGCGATCCACAACTCGCGGAAATCCAGCAGATTGTCGATCGGCCGGGTGAACGAACGCAGCTTGACCCAGCCTCTGACCCCGTACACCCCGGCGACGCGACCGAGCGTCAGCCGGCGACTCATGCTGCTGCTCAGGCCGCGGCGGGCGTGGCGGCAGGAACCGTCGTGGCGAGGTAGGAAACGCGCTCCGAAACCTGCGCGCCCTTGCTCTGCCAGTCCTTCAGCTTGGCCACGTCGAGCACGAGCTTCTGCTCTTTGCCCTGCGCGCTGGGGTTGTAGAAGCCGAGACGCTCGATGAAGCGTCCGTCGCGCGAGCTGCGCTTGTCGGTGGCCACCACGTGGTAGAACGGGCGCTTCTTGGAGCCGGCGCGAGCCAAGCGAATCGTAACCATGCTGTTCAATCTCAAAAGCTTCGCGGCCGAGCGGCTGCGAAAAGGGCGCGTATTGTAGCGATTCGGTTCGGGATTTCCAGCCGAACCAGCGCCTTCCGGAAGTCCGGGCTTCAGCGCCCGTAGTTGGGTCCGTCCGAAGGCAGGTACTCGTAGCCGCCACCGTGCCCGCGAACGGTGCGGATCACCGTCGGATCACCGGGAACCGGCTCGATCTTGCGCCGCAAGCGGGTGATCCGCAGATCGATGGCGCGATCGAAAACCTCGCCGGGATCGGTCCCCGAGAGCTCCAGCAGCTTGTCGCGCGACAGCACGACGCTCGGATGATCCGCGAACACGCACAGCAGACCGAATTCCGCGCCGGTCACCGGCAGCACCTCGCCCGCCGAATCCACCAGGCGCCGCCGGGCCCGATCCAGCCGCCAGCGGCCGAACCAGGCCTCGCCCGGTCCCGCCGGCCTGCGCGTCTCGGCGGCGGGCGCCGGTTGCGCCATCGGCGGCGGCGCTGCGGCCCCCACCCGGCGTCGCAATACGCTGCGCACGCGCGCCAGCAGCTCCCGCAGATCGGCCGGCTTGGCGACGTAATCGTCGGCCCCCAGTTCCAGCCCGACGACGCGGTCGGCCGTACCGTCCGCGCTGGTGAGCATGATCACCGGCAGATCGGTCGAACCGCTGCGGATCCAGCGCAGCACGCTCAGGCCGTCCTCCCCCGGCATCACCAGGTCCAGGATCACGCAGTCCGGCGGCGTGGTACCGAACGCGGCGCGCAGCGCAGGACCGCCGTCGAGGCTGAGGACTTCGAAACCTTGACCAGTCAGGTATTCGACGACGATCTCGCGGACCATCTCGTCGTCGTCCACCACCGCGATGCGGGATCTCACTGCCGGTCTCCGTCGAGCCAGGGGGACATCAAGAGGACAGATGCTGACCGATCACCCGGCGCGCTGTCTCGTCGGCACGGGTGAGCACCTCCAGGTCCGGCGTCGCGCCACCGGCGTCGGCGGCCAGCGCGCGTGCGACCGCGTCCGCTGCGCGCCTCAGGGCCAGCAATCCTAGCGTCGCGGCGACGCCTTTCAGCGTGTGGGCATTGCGGCGGGCGGATTCGCGATCGCCCTGCGCCAGCGACTGCATGATCTGGGCGG
>CAZXXM010000367.1:2244-3701 GCA_964644715.1 uncultured Salinisphaerales bacterium | reverse complement strand
GATCGAAAGCGCACTGGTGTCACACGCGCGCGTCGCCGAGGCCGCGGTCGTGGGCCGGCCGCACGACGTGAAGGGCGAAAGCGTGTTCGCGTTCGTGACCTGCAAGGGCCCTCGTCCCCAGGGCGACGAGGCTGCCAGGCTGATCAAAGAGCTGCGCGAGCACGTGGGCAAGGAGATCGGCGCGCTGGCCAAGCCCGACGACATCCGTTTCTCAGACAACCTGCCCAAGACTCGCAGCGGCAAGATCATGCGCCGCCTGCTGCGATCGATCGCCAAGGGCGAGGAGATTACGCAGGACGTGTCGACCTTGGAGAATCCCGGCATCGTCGCGCAGCTCGCCGGGAAGGAATAGGAACCCACGTAGCCCGGACGCGGCCCGGGTCGGCGCTCTCCAGAGAGCACAACCCCGGACTTCGTCCGGGCTACGCATGAGGTCAGCGGTTCTTCTTCTTCTCCAGCTTCGCCGCCTTTTTCTCCGCTGGCGTCTTCTGCGGTTTCTTCTTCACGTTCTTCTTGGCATCCATTCCCTTGGCCATACGGTCCTCGCTTGCGTGGGCATCATCGGTTGGAGTTTCGGCGCCGGACGATGCACGGCGCTGCGCCTTCATACACCGCACCGCGGCGGGTGAATAGCTCGATCGCCCGTTAGACTGCCCGTTCCGCGCGCCGCCTGGCGGGCGATCACATCCCTGGTCGGCGTCGGATCTCCCGGCGCTGCCTCACTTCGGGCGCCGCTCAGCTTTCATGAAAATTCCCCGCGGACTCGAGCCGCTGATCGAGGACGGCATCATCGACGAGGTCGTGCGCCCGCTGAAGAGCGGCAAGGAAGCGTCGGTGTTTCTCGTTGCCTGCGGCAGCACGCAGCGTTGCGCCAAGGTCTACAAGGACGCCAATCACCGTGGCTTCCAGAAGCTGGCGCAATATCAGGAAGGCCGCAAGGCTCGCGGCAGTCGCGACGAGCGCGCCATGGGCAAGCGCTCGCGCCATGGACGCAAGCAGCAGGAAGAGGAGTGGAAGAACGCGGAGGTCGATGCCCTGTACCGGCTCGCAGCGGCCGGCGTGCGCGTACCCAGACCGCAGGGCTACTTCAGCGGCGTGCTGCTGATGGAGATGGTCGCCGACGAAAACGGCAACCCGGCTCCGCGTCTCAACGAGGTCTCCCTGAGCCCGGAACTGTCGCGGCAGTACCACGCCTTCATGATCCGGCAGATCGTGCTGATGCTCTGTGCCGGCCTGATCCACGGCGATTTGTCCGAGTACAACGTGCTGCTCGACCCGGGCGGCCCGGTCGTCATCGATCTTCCGCAGGCGGTCGAGGCTTCGGTGAACAACAGCGCCTTCGCGATGCTCGATCGCGACGTCGGCAACATGAAGGCCTACTTCGGTCAGTACGCACCCGAACTGCTGGAGACGCAGTACGCGCGGGAGATCTGGCAGCTCTATCAGCACGCGGAGCT
>CAZXXM010000367.1:0-2144 GCA_964644715.1 uncultured Salinisphaerales bacterium | reverse complement strand
CATCGAGGAGACCATAAGAATGAAGTTTTACGACTGCACCATTGCCCCCAGCCCGCGCCGCGTCCGCATCTTCCTGGCCGAGAAAGGCATCAAGATCGACACCGTGCAGGTCGATCTGCTGACGGCCGAAAATCTCAAGCCGCCTTACCTCGCCATCAATCCCCGCGGCTTGGTGCCGAGCCTGTTGCTCGACGACGGCACCTGCATCGACGAAACGCTGGCGATCTGCCAGTACCTCGAAGCGCTGTACCCGGAAAAGCCCTTGCTCGGAACCGATGCGAAGAGCCGCGCCTTGATCGCGTCGCGGACGCTGGCGATGGAGTGGGACGGATTTCTGCGTGCCGCGGAGGCGTTCCGTAATACCCATCCCGGCTTCGCCGAGCGAGGCATTCCGGGCCTGGGTGGCGTGCCGGCGATTCCGGCGCTGGCGGAACGTGGGTTCTCGGGCTTGCGCGGCTTCCTCAATGGACTCGAGACCGCGCTGGGCAAAAGCGAATACATCGCTGGCGGCAGCTTTTCGCTGGCGGACATCACGGCCCTTTGCGTCGTCGATTTCGCCGGGTGGGTCGACGTCAAACCTACCGATTCGCACCCGAACGTACAGCGGTGGTACCGTTCGGTCTCGTCCCGCCCTAGCGCTGCGGCGTGACCCCCCATTCATCAGGAGGAAGAACCATGCAGGAATTCAAACTACTCATCGGCGGCAAGCTCGTCCCGGGCGATTCGACGATGGACGTCATCAATCCGGCCACCGGCAAGCTGCTCACCAAGTGCCCGCGCGGTTCGGTGGACCAGGCCAATCAGGCCGTCGCCGCCGCCAAGGAAGCCTTCCCGGCCTGGGCCGCCAAGACCTACGCCGAACGTAGCGCCGTGCTGGCCAAGTTTGCCGACGCCATCGAAGCCCGTTTCGGCGAGTTCTGCACGCTGCTGACGCAGGAGCAGGGCAAGCCCACGGCCGACGCGCAGTGGGAGATCGGCGGAACGCTCGCGTTCATCCGCTACTTCGCCAACCTCAAGGTCGAGCCGAAGGTCATCGAGGACAGCGAGATCCGTCGCGTCGAACAGCATCGCAAGCCGCTGGGCGTGGTCGCCGCGATCATCCCCTGGAACTTCCCGGTGCTGCTGCTCAACGGCAAGCTCGCCCCCGCGCTGCTGTCGGGCAACACGCTCGTCGCCAAGCCGGCGCCGACCACTCCGCTGACCACGTTGCTGCTCGGCGAAGTCGCCAAGGAAGTGTTCCCGGCCGGCGTGTTCAACGTCATCACCGACGCCAATGATCTCGGCGGCGTGCTGACGGCGCACCCGGACGTGCGCAAGGTGTCGTTCACGGGTTCGACCGCCACCGGCAAGAAGGTCATGGCCAGCGCCGCCGAGACGGTCAAGCGCGTGACCCTGGAACTGGGCGGCAACGATGCGGCCATCGTGCTCGACGACGTCGATCCGAAAGAAGCTGCTCCGAAGATCTTCGGTGCTGCGTTCGCCAACAACGGCCAGGTCTGCGTGGCGATCAAGCGTCTCTACGTGCACGAGAAGATCTACGACCAGATGGTCGACGAGCTCGCCAAGCAGGCGAACGCGGCGGTCGTGGGCGATGGTCTCGAGAAGGGCACCACGCTCGGCCCCCTGCAGAACAAGATGCAGTTCGAGAAGGTCAAGGGGCTGGTCGAAGAGGCCAAGAAGGCCGGCAAGGTCGTCACCGGCGGTCAGGTCGACGACAGCGGCGGCTTCTTCATCCGGCCCACGATCGTGCGTGACGTCACCGACGGCGATCGCATCGTAGACGAAGAGCAGTTCGGCCCCATCCTGCCGATCATCAAGTACAGCGATTCGGAAGACGCGCTCGCGCGTGCCAACGCCTCGCCGTTCGGCCTCGGCGGTTCGGTCTGGGGCAAGGATGCCAAGCGCGCCAGCGGTCTGGCGGCGCGCCTCGAGAGCGGCACGGCCTGGGTCAACAAGCATCTCGACCTGGCACCCGGCATCCCGTTCGGCGGCGCCAAGCAGTCGGGCATGGGCGTGGAGTTCTCGGAAGAAGGTCTGGCCGAGTTCACGCAGAGCCAAGTCGTGAACGTCGCGAAGTAAGCTTCCTGCGGTAAACGAAAAAGCGGCCTGCGGGCCGCTTTTTCGTATCTGTGGTGCGGGTGACG
>CAZXXM010000366.1:0-3726 GCA_964644715.1 uncultured Salinisphaerales bacterium | reverse complement strand
TCCAGGTCGCCGTCGAACATCTGGACCGCGTGGTCGGCCACGCGCCACAGGCGGTCGCACACCGACGACACGAGATGCCGGTCGTGCGTGACCAGCACCACGGCGCCCTCGTAATCGTTCAGCGCCATTTCCAGCGCCTGGCGCATGTCCAGGTCCAGATGGTTCGTCGGCTCGTCGAGCAGCAGCAGGTTGGGCTTGGGGTACACGACCAGCGCCAGCGCCAGGCGCGCCTTTTCGCCGCCGGAGAACGGCTCGATGGCCTCGAACGCGCGATCACCGCGGAAATTGAAGCTGCCGAGGTAGTCGCGCAGCTCCTGGTCCTTGGCCTTCGGATCCATGCGCCGCAGGTGCAGGATCGGCGAGGCCTTGGGGTCGAGCTGTTCGAGCTGGTGCTGGTCGAAGTAGCCGACCACCAGGTCCGGGTGCGCCACCATGTTTCCCGAGAGCGCCTCGAGCTTGCCGGCGATCAGCTTCACGAACGTGGACTTGCCCGCACCGTTGGGTCCGAGCAGGCCGATGCGTTCAACGTGCTCGACACCCAGTTTGATGCCGCTGAGCTGCGGCTTTCCGCCGTAGCCGACGCTGACCTTGTTGAAGCGCACCAGCGGCGACGGCAGCTTCAGCGGCTTGCGGAATTCGAACGTGAACTCGTTGTCGGCGATGACCGGCGCGACCAGCTGGATGCGCTCGATCATCTTCATGCGCGACTGCGCCTGGCGCGCCTTGGTGGCCTGCGCCTTGAAGCGGTCGACGAACTTCTGCAGGTGCGCGACCTCGCGTTCCTGCGAGGCACGCAGCGAGGCCTGCTGGGCCAGGCGCTCGGCGCGCACGCGCTCGAACGCGGAGTAGTTGCCCGGGTACAGGGTCAGGCGCTCGCCATGCAGATGCAGCGTGTGCGTGCACACCGCGTCGAGGAACTCGCGATCGTGCGAGATCAGCACCAGCGTGCCCTGGTAGGTGGCCAGCCAGTCCTGCACCCACAGCACGGCGTCGAGATCGAGGTGGTTGGTCGGCTCGTCGAGCAGCATCAGGTCGGAGCGGCACATCAGCGCGCGCGCCAGGTTCAGGCGCATGCGCCAGCCTCCGGAGAACTCGGCGACGGTGCGCGACTGCATGTCCTGCGTGAAGCCCAGGCCCGCGAGCAGGGTCGCGGCGCGGGCCCGCGCGGTGTAGCCGTCGATCTGGTAGAGCCGCTCGTGCAGCGAGGCGATCTTGTCGCCGTCGTGGGCCTCCTCGGCCTTGACCAGCGCGGCCTCCAGACGGCGCAGTTCGGTGTCGCCGTCCAGCGCGTATTCGAGCGCCTGCACCGGCAGCGCCGGCGTCTCCTGCGCGACGGTGGCCACCTCCCAGTTGCGCGGCCGCGTGAACTCGCCCTTGTCCGGCGCGAGCTGGTACTGCATCAGCTGGAACAGGCTGGATTTGCCGGTTCCGTTGCGGCCCACCAGGCCGACTCTCTGGCCGGCGTGGATCTGAAGCGTGGCGTCCTGGATCAGCACGCGGGCGCCGCGGCGCAGGGTCAACTGGGTGAAGCTGAGCATGAAGCGAAGACCGATTGAAGAAACGAATGAGGGTATGCGCGCAACGGGTGACGCGACTCGACGATGATCACCCGCCGGTGCGCCGATGAAATCCGCATGCAATCCACCTGCGGCATCGTCGCCCGCGGCACGTGACGGAACGCGTATCGGGCGTACCGGCAGCGCGAATCGAAGGCCTGTCGTTCGATCCGGACCGTCGCCGGCAGCCGGCGCGGAACGACTCGTCGACGGCACAGTCGAAAACCGAGTCGCCTAGTTTGCCTGTGCAGCTGGCGCGATGCTTGCGTTGCGTCCAACTCAAGGAGGACAAGAACCCGATGCTTCCCGAATCGATCCGGCTCGCGGCGAACGCCTACCAGGCCGTCCGGTCCACCGGCCTGCAGCTCGGGCGCTCGATTTTCGGTGACGCGGACTCGCAGTCGCCGGGCCTCTGCCCTCCCACCGAATTCCAGCTGATCCAGCCCGATTCCCTGTTGCGCTCGGCGTTCACCCTGGCGCAACTCGCGATTCCGGCCACCTCGAAACGCCTGCCGGCCTGGGCACGCGTGCGGCCGCGCCTCAAGCCCGCCATCCGCCTGGTTTTCCGGCCGTCGAAGGTCTACCGCTACCGCCCGGCCCGCCCGTTTCCGGATCCGACGCCGGACCAGGCCTGGTTCTTCATCAACGGTATCTGCGCGGATCGCCAGGTGCTGATGCTCAACGCCTCCTACCTGACGGACCTGTTCGGCCGCCCGCTGACCCTGCTGCACGATTCGACCTGCAGCCTGCTGTCGGATCTGGCCGAGTGCGCATTCGGAAAAGGCTCGGAAGGCGTCTGCGAAGCCGCCCGCATGGCCTTTGCACCGATCTACGTCGCGCTCAAGCAGCCGCAGTGCAAGCGCGTGGTGCTGATTGCCCATTCCCAGGGCAGCACGGTCACCAGCGTGCTGCTGTGGCTGTTGCGCGGCCTGTATCCACCCAGCGCCGAGGAACTGCTCGAAGGCGAGCCGCGCTGCCCGGAACAGCGCATCGCCCGCGCGCTGGCGGAGCGCTGGGGCTTCCCCTGCGCACAGGCCTCGGCGGGACGGCTCAAGTCGGCGAGTTCGGTGAAGCCGGCGCTCTCCCGCGAGGAACTGGCCAAGCTGGAGATCTACGCCTTCGGCAACTGCGCGAGCCTGATGGGACCGATCGATCGCCGCGCCGGGTTTCCGTACGTCGAGAGCTACGGCAACGAGTTCGACGCCATCGCGCGCCTCGGCGTCCTTGCGCCCGGCGTCGGCGCGCGCGAAAAACGCATCGGCGGCGAGCGTTTCATGCGGCGCGGCGCCTGGGGCCACCTGCTCAACGCGCACTACCTGTGGCCGATGGAACAGGAATGGCGGGCATCGCAGCAGGACGGTCACCTGAAGAGCGGCCTGCGTCCCCTGCCCGGCAACGGCGCGCGGCAGCCGCGGCTGTTCGGTTACTTCGGCGGCGCCTCTCCGCCGTCCTTGATCGACGTCGCCGCGGACGCGGCGCGGCGCGACGAGCGCGCGACCTGCGCTTCACCGGACACGTCGCCGGACATCCGCTCCGCGGCTTGAACCTGTGCGGCCGCCGGCGCCGCCACTGCGGCCGGTACAATTGCGCTCGCTTTCCGATCTACAGGCCGCGCCGCGGCCCTCTTTATTCATGGCCTCCACGCTGCGCTGCGAAATCATCCCGGTGACCCCGTTCCAGCAGAACTGCTCGCTGCTGTGGGACACGCAGACGATGCGCGGCGCGCTGGTGGACGCGGGTGGCGAGATCGAGCGGCTGATGGAACGCGTGAAGCATCACGGCATCACGCTCGAAAAACTGCTGGTGACGCACGGCCACCTCGATCACGCCAGCGCGGTGGCGGAACTGGCCGAGACGCTGAAGCTGCCGATCGAAGGTCCGCACGAGGACGACCAGTTCTGGATCGACCTGATCCCCGAGCAGGCGCGCCAGTTCGGCTTTCCACCGGCCCGCACCTTCAGGCCGGACCGCTGGCTGCACCAGGGCGACACGGTGACCCTGGGTTCGCTGAGCTTCGACGTCATCCACTGCCCCGGTCACACGCCGGGCCACGTGGTGCTGCATCACGCGGACTCGCAGCTCGCGTTCGTCGGCGACGTGCTGTTCCAGGGCTCGATCGGCCGCACCGACCTTCCCCGTGGCAACCGCGCCGACCTCGTGCGCTCGAGAC
>CAZXXM010000365.1:0-3755 GCA_964644715.1 uncultured Salinisphaerales bacterium | reverse complement strand
ACGCACCGGCGCTGCGGCGCAACCTGCAGGCGCGCGACGCCGCGCGCGCCGAGATCGGTTTCTTCGTGCGTTGACCGGCACGCCGGACGTTCCCGCCGCGAGCCTGGCAGGGCCGCTGTTGCGTCGGAACTCTGAGACGCAGGTCTCGTTAGCGCCGCCGGGCGTCGCCGACGCGCTCGCCGAGATCGGATAGATTCGGTCGATCGCGGCCCTCTCCAGAGCGACCGCAAGCCGGGGAGAAAGGCATGGTCGACAGACGAGGGCGGAGCTCGCCGGCATGGTGCTTCGCGATGTTGTTGTCGGCATCGCTGCTGGGGACGACGGCCTGCAATGAGCGGAGCTCAAACGACGTCCCCGCGAAAGCGGTCGATGTCGCGCCGCAGCTGATCCAGCACGAGCGCGACGCCTGGACGAAATACGCGGCGCGCGATCTCGAAGGTAGCCGCCCCTTGCTTGCCGCCGACTACGCCGACGTGCAGAGCGACGGCACCACGCTGGATCGCGAAGGGCATCTCGCGTTCGTTCCCAAAGCGAACGTCGAATGGCACGAACTCGATCGCTTCAACGTTTTCCTGCTGTCGCCCGGCGCGGCCGTGGTGACCTACCGCGCACGATCGCGCGATCACGGATCCGAAGAGATCTACCAGGCCGACGTCACCGCCGGCTGGTCGCTGCGCAATGGACAGTGGGTCGCCACGTTCTACCGCGAGACCCCGACGCCGCCGGAGCCGGCGGCTGCCGGGGAATAGCGGCGGCGGTCCGATCGGGCAATGACGAACAAAGGGGGAGGGGAAAATGGGAACTCGGCGTGAATTCCTGACGCAGGCCCTGTGGGCGGGCGGTGCCACGATGGCCTTCAACGTGCGCGCATTCGCCGCGTTCGGTTTGTCGGCGGCATCCGTCGTCGAACCCGTGCAGGCCGCCTGCAAGCGCCTGGCGGCGGAAGGCTGGCGCGACCTGCTGATGAAGGCGAGCGGCGGGGCGCTCGACATCGGCGCCAAGGACCTGCCCGCCGAGCTCGCGAAGACGGTGACGGTGGATCGCGGGGTCGCGGGTTTTGCGGACTTCGCCGGCTCCGGCCAGCGCGGCATCGAGCCGGGCAGTCCGGCGCGCAGCCTGCTGTACCACGCCTTCGCGTCACCCGACGTCGTCGATGCGAGCCTGACGGACTATCCGACCCTGGCCGAGATCGACGCGCTGGAGAACTACGTCTACGGTGTGCGGCCGCCGGCGCTGGCCGACTTGCAGAAAGCGGCGGGCGACCGCCCGCTCGGCATCGTGATGATGGCGGTGCAGTACCGGCCTGCGCGCGACACGGTCGGCAAGCGTCACGCGGACCTCACGTTCTCGCGCACCGGCATCTCGCGCATGGGAACGGTCGCGCCGCGCTACGACGCGCGTGCACGCAACTTCGAAGCGACGGACCCGGCGCGGCCGTTCGACTTCCCGGCGATCCCGCAGCGCTTCGTGCCCTTCCTCGCGGTCAAGGTCTCCGGTGACGACGCGCGCCTGGCGGTGCTCGACCGCCAGAAGGGCGACGAGGAGCGCGAGTTCTGGCTGCCGCTGCACAAGCTGTTCAGCGGCACCGAATGTCTGGCGGACAGCAAGCTCACGGTCGAGGTCGGCAGCGCTTTCCGCAACGACAAGCTGCGCAAGTTCCATCGCTTCCTGCAGCTCAACGGCTATCCGACGGAATGGTCGGGCGACGACCTGGAGAAATTCCCGTTCGTCATGCGCGACGAACAGATCGCGTCGATCTCGCCGCTGGGTCTGGTTGAGCCCAGGCCGGCGCCGTTCGTGAACCGCGCCAAGTACAAGAACGAGTGGCTCGGCTTCAAGGTGCCGGGCGAATGGACCGCCACCAACGGCGTGGTCTATTTCTCCAGCGGCCAGATCCTCGGCGGCGAGGCCGATACCGAGGAGGATTTCCTGAAGGGCGACTACCTCTACCTCGAGGGCGCCGGACAGGACTACGACCGCAACGCGCCGGAGTACGTGAGCCTGCGTCACCGCTTGAAGGACGACGGCACGCTCGAAGATCTCAACGCCGATCCGGAGATGGGCAAGAAGATCCGCGAGGGTGGTTACGTTGCGCAGCACTTCATCGACTACGCCGGCGACGGCTGGGTCGAGGCGCGCGTGAAGGGGCTGCCGGACACCCTGCCGCGCATGGCAGCGTACGCGCCGATCGCGCCGCCGGATTTCTTCCCGCTGGTGAGCCAGCACGACCTGATGGAATGGTGGAAGAAAGACGTGCCGGCGGCGATCCGCGACGGCCTGTGGGCGATTCCGCCGTATGCGCTGTCGGGCCGGCGCATGGCACCCAACATCGAGCTGCCGGTGGGATTCTCGATCTACGACGTCGGCGCCAGTGCGGTGGTGGGCCTCGCGCAGACCGATGCCGCGCCGGCAACCAAGCAACCGCCGTCGACGGTGTCGCGCTATTCGGGCCTGCCGGACCATTCGCCCGGCCTGTTCGATCCGGGTTGGGATACCAGCCAGGGCCTGATGTACAACAACCCCGAGGAAGGCCTGCAGGCCTACCTGCAGAACCACGGCCTGGGTACACCCTTCGTCGAGGACGTGAAGCTGTGCGCGGCGCTGGGCTCCTACTGGCCGGCGATCGCGCCGGATTCCACGCGCAGCTTCTCGCCGCTGAAGAATCCGACCGGCTACGTGTATCCCTGGCCGACCGTCGTTCCGCTGACCGACGCCGAGACCGGTATCGAACCGATCGACGGCAAGATCCAGCCCTGGGACGGCGTGCGGGGTCCGCAGCTGGTGGAGGTCGCGGGCAAGCGCCTGGTCGAGTACGCCGACATCGATCGCGTCGACTACGCGGCGATGCCCGAGACCATGACCATCGCGCATCTGGCCAAGGTGGACCTCGCCGAAACCAAGGCGCGTGTGCTGGCGATGGCCTCGGTGTACTGGACCCTGGGCATTCGCGATGCGTCTTACCGCGCGCGCTTTCCGAAGAACAAGGGGCGGGCGGTCACCGAGATCACGCGCGCCAAGGCGGGCTGGGCGGTGAGTTCGTTCCGCGCCGTGCGCGCGGATGAACCCGAACTGGTCGAGGCGCAGAAACAGCTGGGTGCGAAGCTAGCGGCCTCGGGTCCCCGCTACCGCTTCCACGTCTATCGGCCGGGCACGCAGACCGCGCACCCCGATGACCTGCGCAAGGTGCGCGTGTCGATCAAGGAAGAGGCGGTGGTGTTCGTCGATGCCTCGCAGGTATTGATCCGCCGGGGCAAGCAAGCTTGGAAACGCGACATCTCGATGCCGAGGTCCTGATCGTCGGCGGCGGGCCTGCCGGGTCCGCCGCCGCCATCGCGTGTGCGCAGGCCGGTCTTCGCACCTGCCTGATCGAACGCGACACGCAGTCGCGCGACAAGCCAGGTGAGGGCCTGCATCCCGGTGTCGAGCCGCTGCTGCGCGATCTCGGTGCCGCCGATGCCTTGCGTGACGCCACCCGTGCGCGCTTCGCCGGCGTCTGGGTCGGATGGGGCGGGCCGCCCCGGTTCGAAGCCTTCGGCGAGGACGCGGACGGGCCCTGGCTGGGTTACCAGGTGGCCCGCGCCGCGCTCGATGCCGCGCTGCAGGACCGCGCACGCGCCGTCGGCGCGGAGGTTCGATGCGGCGCGGCGGTGAAGGATCCGATCGTTGAAGACGGGCGTGTCGTGGGCGTGCGGCTCGAGGATGGAACGCGCATCGAGACCGCGATGCTGATCGATGCGAGCGGTCCGTCGCGCTGG
>CAZXXM010000364.1:0-3779 GCA_964644715.1 uncultured Salinisphaerales bacterium | reverse complement strand
CGCCACGCGCTGGTATTGCTGTGCTTCCTGGCGGCGTTCGTCTGTTACATCGATCGGGTCAACATCGCGATCGCCATCATCCCGATGGCCGAGCACTTCGGGTGGTCGGGTACCGAGAAGGGCCTGGTGATGTCGTCCTTCTTCCTCGGTTACATGGCGGGCCAGATTCCCGCCGGGTGGGTTTCGAACCGTTTCGGCGGGCGCCTGACCCTGGGCCTGGCGCTGTTGCTGTGGTCGTTCTTCACGCTGATCACGCCGATTGCCGCGATGGCCGGCTTCGGCGCCCTGATCCTCTCGCGCATCGTGCTGGGCCTGGGCGAGTCGGCGACGTTCCCTGCGACGTACAACCTCTACAGCAAGTGGATCCCGCGCAACGAACGTTCGCGCGTCGTGGCGGCGACGCTCGGCGGCGTGCCGCTGGGCACGGTCGTCGGCCTGGCACTGTCGGGCCTGCTGGTGACGCATTACGGCTGGGCGAGCGTGTTCTACGCGTTCGGCCTGCTCGGTATCGTGCTGGCGTTCTTCTGGTTTCCGCGCGTCCACAACTCGCCTGCACGGCACCCGGGCCTGTCTGCCGAGGAGCGCGACTACATCGCCGCCAACGTGGACGTGAAGAGCGACGAGCGCGCGCGGCTGCCGGTCGGCCGTCTGCTGCGCTCATCGGCGTTCTGGGCGCTGGTGTTCAACCATTTCTGCAGCAACTGGATCCTGTACGTGCTGCTGTCCTGGCTGCCGAGCTACTTCCGAGACGTGCAGGGCCTCAACCTCGCGAAGGCCGGTTTCGCGGCGGCCGCACCCTGGCTGAGCCTGTTCGCGGTGGCCAATCTGAGTGCCTGGGTCGCCGACGCGATGCTTCGCCGCGGCATGCGGCTGCCGATGGTGCGCAAGCTCATGCAGGTGACCGGCCTGCTCGGCGCGTCGGCGTTCATGCTGCTGATCTCGCAGCCGACGACGCCGACCGGTGCCGTGCTGCTGATGTGCGGCGCGCTCGGAGCGCTGGGACTGACCTGGGCCGGCTACGCGCCGAATCATCTCGAGATCACGCCCAGGCATGCCGACATCGTCGTCGGCATCACCAATACCGCCGGAACCCTGCCCGGCATCATCGGCGTGGCCGTCACCGGCTGGATGCTCGATCTCACCGGTTCGTATAACGCCGTGTTCCTGCTGGCAGCAGGTATCACGTCGGCGGGTGCGCTGGTGTGGATCGCGTTCTCGCGTTACGAGTCGATCCTCGAGTGAAAAAGCGGGAATTGCGACGGGCCTTGACTCCGCGGGTGACGCGGTAACGGTCGGACTCGCGACGGCAGGACCGGGCGCAGACGCACGGATTCCGTCACGCGTCGCGCTGGCGGCGTTTGCGCGTTCCGTGAATGGCCACGCCGGGGTCCGGCCGACAGACATTCTTCGCAATCCCGACGAGCGCAGCCGAGGATGGCTCCCTCATGGACTTTCCTCCATCGGTCCCGCAAGACTCCGGACGAAGCCATGAATCTTTGCGACCCATGACCGAAGCTGCTTTCTACCGAAGCACCGCGTGCGCTGCGCTTGTTTCCCAAGCCGCGCGTGCATTGAAGACATCGCGCCTGTTGCGGAGCACCAGCGGATGAACACGGAAGAACCGGAGCGCGACCCGGATCGGCTGCGACCGGATCTGGTATCGGTGGTCGAGCAGCACCAGCGCGGACTCGATGCCGCGCGTCCCGAAGCGGTCGAGAAACGGCGGCAGCTGGGCAAGCGCACGGCGCGAGAGAACCTGGCCGATCTGTGCGATCCCGGCAGCTTCATCGAATACGGCGCGCTGGCTATCGCAGCGCAGCGCAGCCGGCGCAGCCTGGAGGCCTTGCAGCGCGACACCGCGGCCGACGGCCTGGTGTCCGGCATCGGCGAGATCAACGGCGCGCAGGTCGGTCGCGACAAGGCCCGCTGCGTGGTCATGCACTACGACTACACGGTGCTCGCCGGCACGCAGGGCCACCAGAATCATCGCAAGACCGACCGGATGATCGAGCTCGCGGCCGCGCAGAAGATGCCGGTGGTGTTCTTCGTCGAGGGTGGTGGCGGACGCCCCGGCGACGTGGACATCAACCAGGTCGTCGCGTCCTGGCTGGAGGTGGCGACGTTCTTCGAGTTCGCGAAGCTCAGCGGGAAGGTGCCGCTGGTCGGCATCAACACCGGCCGCTGCTTCGCCGGCAACGCGGCCTTCTTCGGTTGCTGCGACGTGACGATCGCCACGCGCGACTCGAACGTCGGCATGAGCGGCCCGGCGATGATCGAAGCCGGCGGACTCGGGCGCTTCCGGCCCGAAGACATCGGACCCATCGACGTGCAGAGCGCCAACGGCGTGGTCGACGTGGTCGTCGACGACGAGGCGCAGGCCGTGCGCGTCGCGCGGCAGTATCTGTCGTACTTCCAGGGCGACATCGAACCTGGACCCGCGCCAGACCCGCGGCGGCTGCGCGAACTGCTGCCGGAGAACCGGCGCATGAGCTACGACGTGCGGCGCGTCATCGAAGGGCTCGCCGACGCGGGATCGATGCTCGAAGTGCGCCGCAGTTTCGCGCCCAACATGGTCACCGCGCTCATGCGAATCGAAGGCCGGCCGCTCGGTGTGCTGGCCAATAATCCGGCGCACCTTGCCGGCGCCATCGACAGCCACGCGGCGGACAAGGCAGCACGCTTCATGCAGCTGTGCGAGGCCCACCGGCTGCCCTTGCTCAGCCTCTGCGATACGCCCGGCATCATGGTCGGCCCGGCGGCGGAGAAGAGTGGCACCGTCCGGCACGCCTCGCGGCTGTTCGTCGTCGGCGCCAGCCTGACGGTCCCGCTGTTCGGCATCGTGCTGCGAAAGGCCTACGGCCTGGGCGCACAGGCGATGCTGGGCGGGCACTTGAAGCGGCCGCTGTTCACCGTGTCCTGGCCCACCGGAGAGTTCGGGCCGATGGGCCTGGAGGGCGCCGTGAAGCTCGGCTTTCGGCGGGAACTCGATGCGTTCCCCGAAGGCGCGCAGCGCGAGCAGCGCTTCCGTCAGCTCGTGGACCAGATGTACGAACAGGGCAAGGCAGCCAATGTCGCCACGTACTTCGAGATCGACGACGTGATCGATCCGGCCGAATCGCGGCGCTGGCTCATCGATGGCCTGAAGGCCCGGCGGCCGGCAGCCGAGCCCTCACGAAGATTCATCGATCCCTGGTGACATCGCGATCGGTCTCGTCCGACGCTCATCGGACCTGGCCCGAGTACGTCTTCACCAGGGCATGCAGAAAGTCGCGGCCTTCGTACACCGACTGCACGCGGATGCGTTCGTTCAGCCCATGGACGTGTCCGAAATCGGGATCGAGAAACATGCCGACGCCGTACGTGGGGATTCCCGCCGCGTTCAGGAACTGTCCGTCGGTGTAGCCCGCGGACAGCATCCGCACGAGCGGCACTCCCGGATATTTTTCGGCGAGCAGCGTTTCGATCGGCTCCCGAATGGCCGGCGTCAACTCGGGCGGCGCGGCGACGGGCGCCCGCGTGCCGAGCGCCGTCACGCTGATCGCCGGGTCGGCGAGAATCTGTTCCAGCGTCCGGCGGACCTCGTCGACGGCGACGCCGGGAAAGATGCGGCAATTGACGTTGGCGCGTGCGCGTTGCGGCAACGCGTTGGTCGCATGTCCGGCGTCGAGCATCGTTGCGATGCAGGTGGTGCGCAGCACCGCGTTCCAGGTCGGGTTGGACGTGACGCGCTCCACTGCATCCGCATCCGATGGATTCGCCACCAGCGCCTTCATCGCGGC
>CAZXXM010000363.1:0-3821 GCA_964644715.1 uncultured Salinisphaerales bacterium | reverse complement strand
GGCGCGGGCATGCCGCAGCCCTACGCGCTGGCCATGCTGAGCCTGGATGCGCAGGCACAGATGGGCGATGCGGCGCAGCGTGCCGCACTGGAGCACGAACTGGCGGATCTGCTCGACGAGGTGAACAGCGAGCTGGAGCCGCATGAAGTGCTCGACTTCGTCGCCGTCGTGAAAGAGCAGTGGACCATCGAGAACGGCTTCTTGACGCCGACGATGAAGATCAAGCGCGATGTCGTCGAAAAGCATTACGAGCCCCGGATCGAGGACTGGGCGTCGCGCCGCCGCAAGATCGTCTGGGGCTGACAAGGAGAGACGCCATGGGGATCGTGAACCAGTTCCTGGACCAGGCCCTCGCGATCAATCATCGCGTGGTCGAGGTTGCCAACAACGCGTTCGATCGCATCTTTCTGCCGGGCACGATGGTGCGCTCCGAGCAGACGCAACACGAGATCATCCACACCTACGGCATCACGTCGGTCCGCTATTACCCGCCGCTGGAAGAAGACGAGATCGAGCTGGTGGGTGGCGCGAGGATGACCGTGCTGGGCGAGACCCACGGCGTGCCCCTGGTGTTCGTGCCGCCGCTCGCCGCGCGGCCGACGATCTTCGACCTGATGCCCAATCGCAGCCTCGTGAAGTACTTCGTGGCGCGCGGCTACCGCGCGTATCTGATCGACTGGGGCGAACCCGGTCGCGAGCAGGCCAACTACGGGCTCGGCGACTACGTCGACGACCTGATGCCCGAGGCGCTCAAGCGCATCCGCGAACACGCGCAGGTGCAGGACCTGAGCCTGTTCGGCTGGTGCCTCGGCGGCCTGTTCTGCCTGATGTACGCGGGCCTGTCGCACGACACGCACCTGCGCAACATCATCACGGTGGCCAGTCCCATCGACATGCGCGAGGGCAGCATCATGGGCCAGCTCACGGCGGCACTGATGAAGCCTGCGGAGATCGTGCGCAAGCTGACCTCGTTCCGCCTGCACAACCTCGCGCCGGAAAAGATGAGCGTCCCGGGTTGGATGAATTCGCTCGCGTTCAAGCTCACCAATCCGATCGGCAGCATCACGACCTACTGGGACCTGGTGCTGCGGCTGTGGGATCGCGAATTCGTCGAGAGCCATACGACGACGTCGAGCTTCCTCAACAACATGCTCGCGTACCCCGGACGCCTGATCCAGGACATGTTCGTGAAGTTCGCCATCGACAACGATCTGTCGACCGGCAGCTTCGAACTCGACGGCAAGTCGGTGAAGTTCGATCGCATCTCGTCCTCGGTGCTGGTGTTCGCCGGCGAGACCGACAACCTGGTCACGCCGGACGCGGCCAGGAAGAGCCTCGAACTGGTCGCCTCGGAAGACAAGCGCTATCTCGTCGCCCCAGGCGGGCACATGGGCGTGCTGTCGGGCGCCAAGGCGCAGGCCGCAGTCTGGGAAGTCGCGGCCGACTGGCTGGAGCCGCGCTCCTCGATCGAGATCGCGCGGGCCCCCGAGCGTGTCGAGACCGAACGCAAGATCCGCCGTCGCAAGCGTCTTTCCGACGACCCCGGATTCTGATCGGAGAGACCGGCCGCTACTGCGGCGCCGACGCCGCCATGACGACCCTGGTAATTGCCCCGGTTACGTAACGTTTTCCGCGGAGGCAGACTCGAATCTCCAGGTCTTTGACGATTCGAGGAGAACGACAGATGGGTTATTCGGCGCTCGTGGAACGCACGGTCAAGCTGTCGCCGGCCAAGGTGTACGCCTACCTGCTGGATTTCGGGGGCATCGGCAAGCTGCTGCCGGAGGACGTGGATTCCGTGACGATGCGAGGGGAGGGCATCGGCGCGGTTCGCGTGGTTCGCCTGAAGGGCGCGACCGACGATCTCGAGGAGCGGCTCGAAGCGGTGCTCGACAATCGCTTGCTGTCGTATTCGCTGACCAAGAACACGGTGCTGCCGCTGGAGCTGTACCACGCGGTGGTCGACCTGCAGGAAGCCCCGGGCGGCGGCTGCAGGATTCGCTGGGGCAGCAATTGGGTGGCCAAGGGCGCTTCGGAGGCCGAGGTCCGCCCGATGCTCGAAGGCCTCTACAACAAGCTGATCGACGGGATGGTCAAGCTGGGTTGATCCCATCCCCCCGTAGCCCGGACGAAGTCCGGGAGGCCGCTATCCGGAGCGCGACACCCCGGACTTCGTCCGGGCTACGGGAGGGCGTCGAGAATCGCGGCCAGCGGGTCCGGCGCCGCCAGGAACGGCGAGTGGCCGGTGTCGAGCGTGTAGATCTTGCGGCAGCCCGTCCTGCCGGGCATCGCGCGCTGCGCGCCGATCGAGACCGCCATGTCCTGCGTGCATTCGATGTAGCTGCGCGGGACGCGGCCGTAATTCGCGTCGGTCAGATGCATCATCCCCACCAGCGCTGCCGCGGCCTGCGGCACGAGCAGCGACTGGGCGAGCGCGAGATCCTCGTCCGGGCAGTCGGCGTAGAAGCTGCCGCGGATCGTCTCGGGCTTGAGCGTGATGCTCTTGCGATCGGCGGCAAACACCATGGTCGCGCCTAGGCGGTCATCCTTGTCGGCACGCGCCAGCTGCAGCACCGACTGGCCATCGCCCGGCGCGAACGCCGCCACGTACACGAGGTGGCGAACGAGATCGGGCCTTTCCTCGGCCGCCTGCGTCACCACGGCGCCGCCCATGCTGTGTCCGACCAGGACGACGGGACCCGGCGCGCGGTCGAGCACGGACACGACGCGCTCGACGTAGGCCGCCATCGTGACCTCGGCGATCGGCGTGCGATCGACGCCGTGGCCGGGGAGGTCGGGAGCCAGAACGGTATGGCCGTGTGCGCGCAGCCGGGAGGCCAGCTTGTACCAGCACCAGGCGCCATGCCACGCGCCGTGAACGAGGACGAATGTGCTCATGGCCTATAGTCGCGCCCGTCGTCCGGCCGGTCCAGTTCCGACCCGTGGCCCGGACGGAGTCCGGGGTGGGTTCGCCGTCCGGGCGGCATCCCGGACTTGGTCCGGGCTACGGGTTGCGCGGGTTCAATCCTGGTACGTCTTTCCCGCCTTCGCCATTTCCACCAGCGACTTCGGCGGCGCGTACCGTGCGCCGTACTTCGCCGCCAGCGACTGCGCGCGTGCGACGAACCTGCCGGGGCCATAAGCGTTGATGAACTGCAGCGCGCCGCCCTGGTGCGGCGCGAAGCCCCAGCCGAAGATCGAGCCGATGTTGGTATCGGCCACCGTCGTCACGACGCGCTCCTCGAAGCAGCGCGCGGCATCGACGGCCTGCACGAACATCATCCGGTCGATCAGCTCCTGCTGCTCGGGCTGGTTCTTCGCGAGCGGGAAGGCCTCGGCCAGGCCCTTCCACAGCGTCTTCTCGCCCTTGGTGCCCGGCGCCGGGTAGTCGTAGAAGCCCTTGCCGGCCTTCTTGCCCGGACGATCCAGCGTCTTGCACATCTTCTCGATGACGGTGTCCGCCGAACGCGCTTCGAGCACCTTGCCTTCGGCCGCGTAGTCCTTGCGAGTCTGCTCGAGCACGTGCAGCGCCAGCGAGATCGAGACTTCGTCGCTGAGCGCCAGCGGACCCACCGGCATGCCGGCCTGCAGCCCGGCGACCTCGATCGAGCGCGGGTGCACGCCTTCGGCCAGCAGCGCCATGCCCTCGGACACGTAGGTGCCGAATACGCGCGAGGTGTAGAAGCCGCGCGAGTCGTTGACGACGATCGGCGTCTTCTTGATCTGCTGCACGTAGTCGAAGCCCTTCGCGAGCGTCGCCGCAGACGTCTTCTCGCCCATGATGATCTCGACCAGCGGCATCTTGTCGACCGGCGAGAAGA
>CAZXXM010000362.1:1794-3829 GCA_964644715.1 uncultured Salinisphaerales bacterium | reverse complement strand
GGGCTACGGCGTGTCGCAGCCGCAGCGGGTGCAGCGCGCGGCGATCGCCTAGCCGCGGGTCAGCTCGCGCTGCAGCCAGGCGCGCGCAGCGGTCCACAGGCGGTTCACGCTGCGCGGCGACAGTTCCATGGCGGCGGCCACCTCGTCGATCTCGAGGCCGCCGAAATATCGCAGCACGACGACCCGGGCCATCTGCTCATCGAAAGTCGCGAGGCGATCCAGCGCCTGGTCGATCGCCAGCAGGTCCGCGGCATCCTCAGACTGCACGCACGCGGACTCCTCGAGCGTCACGCGCGCCTGGTCGCCGCCGTGGCGGATCCGCGCCTTGCGGCGCGCGCGTTCCACCAGGATGCGGCGCATGGATTCGGCCGCGGCGGCAAAGAAGTGCGCGCGATTGGCCCAGCCCGGATCCGCATCGCCAACGAGGCGCAGGTAGGCATCGTGCACCAGCGCCGTGGCCTGCAGCGTCTGGCCGGGCCGTTCGCGGGCCATGCGCGAGCGGGCGAGCTTGCGCAACTCCTCGTAGACGATCGGCAGCAACTGGTCGGCGGCCTGGGGCTTGCCTTCGCGAATCTCCCCCAGCAATTGCGTGATGCGGCTGGCCTGCGCTTCGGACATGGTTCCCCCTGCAGTCATGGCGAGTATAGATCCGCTCAGGTGCCGCTGATCACCAGGTCACCGCGCATCGGCGCCAGGCCGGATTCCGGGCTGAATCGCGCGTAGGCGAGCGTGTCGCCGACCGTTTCGACCGTCACGAAGCCCATCGTCTCCGTGCGGCGGCCGAGTACGCGACCGGAGGAGGGGTCGGTCAACAGCTTGGACACGCGGCGGATCTCGAAGCGGTCGCCTGCCTTGACGCCCGAATCCGCGCCGGCATTGATCACGAGCGTCTGGTCCTCGACGTCGACCACGCTGCCGCTCCACGGCTGGCTGGTCGCCACGGCGGCGAACTGCTGCACGACCTGGTTGATGGCGCTGCGCGCGGCCTGGCCGATCGGCGTGCGCAGGAAGTCCGATACGCCGGCGCTCCGGCCCTTGTAGCCGATGTTCATGGCGACGGCGCGCGACTTCATTTTCTCGCGCACCTGGAAGACCGCGACGATCCGCCCGCTCGACGTGTCGATGACCCGCACGTCGAGGCCGACGGTGCCGGTCTTCGACTGCGGTGACAACCCGAGCTGCTTCTGGCCCACATTGAGGCCGAAGCCGAAGCCGCGGCCCTTGTCGGCGTCGCTGAACTCGGTGACCTCGCCGACGATCAGGAGCTGCGCGCCCAGGAGTGCGCCGGGCTGCACAGCACTCTCCGGTGTCGTCATCGTGTTGACGCCGAGTTCCTGTTCGGCGAGCACCGTGCTGAGCTGCGCGCGCTCGACGACCAGGAACTGCCGGGATTCGACCAATGCGGTTGCCAGCATTGCGGCCATGCCGCCGCCGACATCCGTGAAGCCGTACTCGGCGGCGAAGTTGCTGGTGACGCCGAAGGGCGCGACGGCCACGGTCCGCTTCGGCCCATCCACGGCGGGAATCGGGGCGGTCAGGAGCGTCTCGGCCGCGGCAGATTCGTCCGCCCGTGCCGCAGGCAGCGCGAAGGCGGCCATGAAGATGAGTCCCGCGACCAGCGCGAGGCGGTGGGTACGATTCAGCGTGCTGGCGATCATGTGGCTCTCCCGGGGCATGAAAGCGCCCCTTCTGCCGGTCAGTGCGCCGTGGCGCTCTGAGGCGCGCCAAAAAAAAAGCGGCGCCCTCCTGGGCGCCGCATACCGGGTGATTCGCGACACTAGTCGTTGCGCACGGTACCCATGGACGAGATGTCTGGGCGGGGACCATCGGCCGGAGCCGGGTGCAGCTGCGGGGGCTGGAGCAGCTCCGGTGGCAGCGCCTTGGCGTCGACGCCCTGCGCCTTGAGCCAGTCCGGCACTCCGCCCTGCGGCTTCGTTGCAATCGTGCCGCCCGGCCCGTAGCCGAACGGAGCCTCGACGCTCACTGCTACGGAAGGAGCAGGGGCTACCAGCGAAGGGGCGGCGGCGTCTGGCGT
>CAZXXM010000362.1:0-1784 GCA_964644715.1 uncultured Salinisphaerales bacterium | reverse complement strand
CCAGCAGCGGGGCCATCTCGGCAGGCGAAGGGTTCCGGCCGAGCACGGACCGAAGCTGGTCCACCAGGGCCTGGTGCACCGCTCGAGCGGTATCCGCGTCCATCACGAGCCGCGGGGCCCGACCTGAGTAAACGAGTTCGATCCTGGCGAGCAACTCGGCCTGCGTGTAGGGCGGTGCCTTGGCGAGCAGTGCCTCGATCTCGGCGGCCGTCATGCGGGCGGTGTAGGTTCCGGGCGGCACGATATCTTCGAACCGCGAAAGGCCGACCAGGTCATCGCCGACGATGACGCGCTCGCCCTCGCTGGTCAGGTACACAAATCCGTCGCCAGGGCATTCATACAGGCCGCGCGGATGCTGGCCCAACTGGAGTGCGCCATCGGCCTCCGCGAATGCGACCTGTTCCGCCTTCGAAAGCTGGCTCAACAGCCCGGTGCGTACCGGCTCGCTCTGGCCCGCGAGTGCACGCGCCTGCTCCGCCGGGTTCAGCGCGCGGAACGTATCGATGTCGAGCCTGTTGGCGACGCGAGCGGCGGTTTGCGGCGCCGTGAGCGCGGCTTCGGCAACGCCTTCGGCAACGGTGATCGTGCGTTTCGGCACGACTTTCGACGGCGTCGCCATCGAGCCGAAGTTGAACAGGTCCTCGCCGAAGGCGCGGGCATCGCCTTCCATGAGGTGCGTCCCGACGCCCTCGACCATCCGGACGCAACCGTTCCAGATCGTGCCGCCGAAGTCGCCGACCGTCTTGCTGTCCTCGAACAGTTTGCCGATCGTGCTGCGATTCGGGCCCGGATCGCCGATGTCTGCCGCACGCATGCCGGTGCTGACGCCGTCGAGGCCCATCTGCAGGACCTCGGCCCCGGCCTTACCGGCGGCGACGCCGAATCCGGCCACCATGTTGCTGCCTCGCGTGAGGACATTGCGGTTCTGCTGCTCGAGGTCCCGCTTGTGGTCGATGGCGGCCTGGCGCGCATCGGCGGCGGCCTGCCGTTCCGCCGCCGCGCGCTGAGCGGCAAGATCCACCGCACGGCGCTGATCGGTCGCGTCGATCGCCGCACGCTCACGCGCATCCGGCAGGAACTGCGTGGTCATGATCTGAGTGATCTGGTCGAGCCGGGCCTCGATCTCGCGCTGGCGCAGCTTGTCGCCGCTCGCGATGACCGAGCGCAGTTCCTCGTTCAGCGCGCGGGCTTCGGCGTCTAGCGCATCGCGCCTGGCCAAGCCCTGCGCACGCTGCTGTTCCGCCTTGCGCTTTGCCGCAGCCGCTGCTTCGGCATCCAACGCTGCCTTCTGCTCGGCTTCGTACTGGGCGTTATAGGCCGCCTGCCGTGCAGCGCTGGCCGCGTCGCGCGCCCGTGCTTCTTCCGCGTCAGCGCGTGCGCGCCAGTCCCGCAGCGAACGATCGTCGAGGTCGTTCATCAGCCGCTGCTCGGCATCGGCCCACTGGCGCTTTTCGCTGTCGGGCAGCAGACGCCACTCGCGCTGGCCCTTGATCCAGTCCTCGTAATAGCTCTGGCCGGGCTCGCGCAAGTGCAACTCCAGGCGGATCTTTACGTTGTTCACGAACTCCTCGGTCTGGTCCAGAGCAGCCTGAGTCTCGGGCTTGAGCGGCAGGCGGTCGGGTAGATTGAGCGCCGCGCGCACGGTCGCGTTTTGCGCGCGGGTCGTCTCACGGTCGCAGGGATCGAGGAAGGCGTCCATCGCGCGCAGCTTTGCTTCCAGCGCCTGGATCTCGCGTTCCAGCTTTGCAAGCTCGGCACTGCGCGGGTCGGTGGCCGCCTGCGCG
>CAZXXM010000361.1:0-3829 GCA_964644715.1 uncultured Salinisphaerales bacterium | reverse complement strand
AACGGCAGCACGGCCGGCTCGAAGTTCGTGGTCAGTCCCAGCGGCTGCAGCGTCCCGTCGAGAGCGCCGCCGGCGGATTCGCCGAGATTCACCGGCAGCAGCACCGGCTTCTCGGCCTGGCAGTCCAGGCCGAGCAGCGGCAGCGTGTCGGCGTTGCACAGCAGCAAGGTCGACACCAGCGTCGTCGGCAGGTGGAACGTGGACAGCGCCGTGAAGTCGGCGACGCTGGCGGCGATCAGGTCGGGGCTGGATGCGCAGGTGATGCCTTCGACCCCGAGCGGGCTCGGTCCATCCTCGGCGCCGGCCGGGAACGAGGAGCCGAGCGCGGCGTTGCAGGTGCGCTTGGATGCCGCATCCAGTTCGGCCGGATGGCGCAGGCTCGCGAGCACCACCGGATCGCTGACTTCGACGCGGTTCATCTGCACGTGGAAGTGGCGGTAGTCGACGGGCCCGGACAGCGGCTCGCCCTGTGTATACAGCTCGAGCGCACGGGCGAGCTGCTTGGTGCCCGCGATCGCATTCGATTCGAAGTCGTCCGCACCGCCGCCGCGGGCCGGATCCGGATGCGGGAACTGCTCGATGAAGAGATTCGGAGAGGAGTCGCCCTCGTCGGTCTGCGCGAACGCCGCGACGAAACGGTCCGGTCCGGGTACGGCCTCGTAGCGCGTGCGCATGACGCGTTCGAAGCCGAGCGCCGCGTAACCCTTGTTGTCGCTGCTGACGAAATGCTGGGTGGGCCCGATGGTGGTGGGATGAACGCCGAACCAGTTGACGATGCCCACCGCGCTGCCGTCGCCGCGGACGAGGTTGAGCTGAACGACGCGCTTGTCCACCTGGACGGGTTCGCCGCGCGAATCGAGGAATTCGCGGCGCTCGGCTTCGGTGTTGCGCAGAAACGCCGGCTTGGAGCGGTTGATGTTGGTGTCGAGCAGTTCGCCGATCGCGAGTCGTATCGGCGCGGGTTCGGGATGGGCCGCGAGATTGGCGTGGGCCTGGCGAATGGCGCCGACCATGCCGCCCACGATCGCGTCGTAGACGTCGGCGTCGTAACCCAGGTGCAGCGCGTTGCCCGCTTCGTGGTGCGAGTAGCCGGCAGGACCCGAGTGCGTATGCGTCGCCGACAGCATCAGGTTGTCGGCGTCGTAGTGGCGCGACAGCTCCGCATCCGCCGCGATGGCGTCCAGCACGCCCAGGCGCAGCGAGCCGTACATCAGCCCGATGTCGGCGGACACGAACATCAGGCGCTTGCCGTTGCACGGCGATTCGATGGCGTAGGCGCGCGCGTACTGGCGCTGGTGCAGGCCGCGGAACACCTGCGTCGGCGATTCCCATCCCGAGCCGCCGGTATAGGCCACCACGCCGGTCACGTCGTACAGGCCGGAGCCGAAGCGGAACTGCGTCGCGTCGCGGCAGCTGCCGGGGGCGCTTCCCGGTGGCGAGGGCAGCGGGGCTTCCAGCTGCCCCGGTGCGTCGAGGCCGGCGCCGACGCGACGCAGCGGGCTGCGGATGAGGCACTGCGCCCGCACCGGATCGGCGAAAGCGGACGCACCGTCGATCGGACCTTCGCCGCTCGACGTCCCGTCGGGGCCCTTGCCGCAGCCCGAAAGTCCGCCGATCAGCGCGAGAGCCCAGACGCCCGGAAACAGGCTGCGTCGTCGCCATGATGCCTTCATCGATCCGCTCTCCCCCGCCCTTGCCATCCGGCGTACGACGTTCTTGTAGGTGGTATCCGACGCCATGCAGACGTGACGAACGCCCTCGCCGCAAAGAATGCCACGGCTCCGCGAGCGGCAGGCTTCTCGCCCCAACCCTCTTCCTGCGATGAAGGCCACGCGACGACGCAGCCCGGACCAAGTCCGGGGTGTCTCGATCCGATGATCAGGCGACCTGCGCAGACTTCGATCACCCGCTTCCCCTTCCTGAATCGAGTCGGCGGAGCCCCTGAAACGAGGCCGTTTTCGCGCGCTACAGTCCGGCCACCTCCGTGTCCGGAAGTCCATGCGCCGATGAACATGCACACGCCGCTGTTCCCGTCCACCGACGGCCATTCGTTCCGCATCGACGCCGAGATCTATTTGTCGGCAGAGCGCTTCAAGGCCGAGATCGAGCACGTGTTCCGCAAGTCCTGGCTCAACGTCGGACGGATCGAGCAGCTGCCGGGGCCGGGCTCGTACGTCGTCAAGGAGCTTCCGGGGATCGCGGCCTCGGTGGTGATCACGCGCGATGCCGGCGGAGGGCTCCACGCGGTCCACAACGTCTGCTCCCATCGTGGCCAGCAACTGCTGTGGGAGAAGTCGGGAAACTGCGGCGGCGCGCTGACCTGTCCGTATCACTCCTGGGTCTACGAACTCGACGGGACGGTCCGGCACATCCCGGACGAGGAATCGTTTCCGCTGCTCGACCGCAAGGGTGTCGCGCTCAGCCGCCTGGCGGTGGACCAGTGGGAAGGCTTCGTCTTCGTCCATCTCGACCCGGAGCCGAAGCAGACGCTCAAGGAATTCCTCGGCGAGATGGGAGAGTCGATGGCGGGCTATCCCTTCGAGCGCTTCTCGAAGAACTGCTACACCTGGACCACCGATCTGAACGCGAACTGGAAGCTGGTGAAGGACGCGTTCCAGGAGATCTACCACGTCGGCACGGTGCATCGCCGCACGCTCAAGAACGTGGCGAACTGGCCCGCCAATCCCTACGGCCGTCCGCTCAGCGTGGCCCTGCTCGGTGACCACACCCGCCTGAGCATCTCGGCGAATCCGCAGACGCCCTTGCCGCCGACCGCGCTCGCGACGCTGCCGTACCTGCCGCGCGGAGCCGATCGCCTTCCGCGCGGCGTCAACCCGCAACGTTCCGACATCTGGATGCAGGACATCGACGTCATCTTCCCGAATTTCTTCATCGATCCGTCGGAGGGGAACGGGCTGCTGGGCGCGTACTACGGCTACAACTTCTGGCCGCTGGCGGTGGATCGCACGCGCTTCGAGATGAAGATCTACTTCCAGGAGCCCGAGAACGCCGCGCAGCGATGGGTGCAGGAGTACCAGAAGGTCTTGCTGCGCGACGTGCTGCTGGAAGACTGCAAGCTCGTGGAGAAGAACCACGCCGGCATCGCCTCGGGCGTGAAGCCCTGGTACTACGTTCAGAAGAACGAGATGGCGATCGTCCACAGCCTGGAAGTGATCGATCGCAAGATCCGGGAGGCCGCATGAACACGATGCTGCCCGTGGGCTTCGAGCACCTGCAGCCGTATCTGGAATGGGCGCTGGAGACCGAGCCCGAGCGCGTGGCGCGCCGGATCGCGAGCCGCTTCGAGGACGTCAAGGCGTTCTACGACGCCGTGTTTCCGAGCACCGCGGCAGCGCTGGATCACCTGAAGGATCACCGGGTCGCCGATCTGCCGGGGCCTTCACGCACCTTGCTGCTGATGATGCTGTCGTTCGTAGAGGCTGCGCTGGTGGTCGAGAACTACGGGCAGGTCGCGGTTCCCAACGGCTTCGACGTCTCGAAGTTCGAGACGCGCGTGCTGAGAGGATCCTTCTGAACGTTACCCGGACGTAGCCCGGACGAAGTCCGGGGTTGCGCGCGATATGCGAGAGACACCCCGGACTGCGTCCGGGCTACGGGGCGGATCGATCGGAGGCTGCGAACCCGCCGTTCGATCCGTCCCGTGCAGCGCTCAGCGCAGGTCGAAACGATCCAGGTTCATCATCTTGGCCCAGACCGCGACGAAGTCCTTCACGAAGGCGTCTTTCGCATCGTCGCTGGCGTAGACCTCGGCCAGCGCCCGCAGCTGCGAATTGGAGCCGAAGATCAGGTCCACACGGGTGCCGGTCCA
>CAZXXM010000360.1:0-3857 GCA_964644715.1 uncultured Salinisphaerales bacterium | reverse complement strand
CGCGATCGCCAACGGCTGGCTCGACGAGCGTGGCGCGCTGATGGAAGCGCTGCTGTGCTTCCGCCGCGCCGGCGCCGACATGATCCTCAGCTACTACGCCAAGCAGGCCGCGGCCTGGCTGGCTGAATAAAACCACCGTAACTCGACATCGCATCCGCCATGGACAGGTACGCCGTCATCGGCCAACCCATTTCGCATTCCAAGTCGCCGGCGATCCACACGCTGTTCGCCCGGCAGACGACGCAGGACCTGCGTTACGAGGCCATCGAGATTGCGTCCGCGGCGCTCGCGGCCGAACTGCAGCGACTGCATGGCGAGGGCTTGCGCGGTTCCAACGTCACGCTGCCGCACAAGCAGGCGGTGGCCAAGCTCTGCGAGTCGGTGTCGGAGCGCGCGCAGCTGGCGGGTGCCGTCAACACGCTGCTTCGCACGGACAGCGGTTGGATCGGCGACAACACCGACGGCGAGGGTTTCGTCCTGGACCTGGCGCGGCTCGGCATCGGCCTGACCGGTCGGCGCGTCCTGGTGCTCGGTGCGGGGGGCGCCGCGCGCGGCATTCTGGCGCCGATCCTGGCGGCCAGGCCGGCGCAGCTGGTGGTCTCGAATCGCAATCCCTGGAAGCCGGAAGAACTGGCCGAGCTGTTCAAGCCCGTCGGCCCGATCGTCCCGCGCACGCATCTGGCGCTCAAGGGCGACCGCTACGACGTGGTCATCAATGCCACGTCGGCCGGGCACGCCGGTGGTCTGCCGATGCTGCCGGGCCGCCTGCTCGCCGACGGCGGCGATTGCTACGACCTGAGCTATGGCGATGCCAGCGTTCCGTTCTGCCAGTGGGCGCGTGGACAGGGTGCTTCGCGCAGCGAGGACGGTCTGGGCATGCTGGTGGAACAGGCGGCGAGCAGTTTCGCGATCTGGCGCGGTCTGCGGCCCGAAACCGCGCCGGTGCTCAAGGAGTTGCGCCGCCAGATGCGCGGCCACGGCGAATGCGAGGCGGTGGGTACGCATCAGCCGGTGCGTCGTCATCACGTCGAATTGCCGCCGCAGGACTGATGCGGCGGACCGCCGGGCCTATTTGCGCTCGGCGATCTGTTGTTCTTCCTGCTGCTGCTCCACTTCCTTGATGTCGGGCGTCAGGAACTGGCCGGCAATGATGCCGATCTCGTAGAGCACGTACGTGGGTACCGCGAGCAGGAACTGCGACACGATGTCGGGTGGCGTCATCACGGCCGCCACGACGAAGCAGCCCACCAGCACGTAGCCGCGATTCTCGCGCAGCTGCTTGGGCGTCACGAAGCCGGTGTAGATCAGCAGCACGATCGCCACCGGCGTCTCGAACGCGAGGCCAAAGGCGAGGAAGATCGCCAGCACGAAGTTGAGATACTTGTTGATGTCCGTCATCACCGCGACGCCCTCGGGCGCCACGCTGATCAGGAACTTGAACACCGTCGGCAGCACCAGGAAATACGCCATCGCCATGCCGGCGTAGAACAGCAGAGTGCTGGAGAACAGCAGCGGTGTGACGAGGCGTCGTTCGGACTTGTAGAGGCCCGGCGCGACGAATGCCCACAACTGGAACAGCGTCCACGGCATCGAGACGGCGACGGCCAGGATCATCGACAGCTTCAGCGGTGCGAAGAACGGCGAGGCCACTTCGGTGGCGATCATCGAGGTGCCGGCCGGCATCAACTTCATCAGCGGCTCGGCGACGATCGCGTAGATCTGCTTCGAGAAGTACGCCAGCGGCGCGAAGGCGATGCCCACGCCGTACATCATCTTGAGAACGCGATCCCGCAGCTCGAGCAGGTGCGCCATCAGCGGCTGCTCGGGGACGGTCGACTCCTGTTCGGCTTCGCTCACGGGGTCTGGTTCGGATCTCGCGGGGGCGGCAGCGCGTTCGGATCGCGATTCACGCTCTCACCGATGCCTCGCGCCTCGCGTTGCACGTCGGCGCTGGCCTGCGCCAGTTCGCGCTTGGCCTCTTCGAGCTGACGCTTGATGTCCATGACCTGCGTCTCGCGCTCCAGCTCGGACGACAGGTTCTTCATGTAGCCGCGCGCCTGGCCGGCCCAGCGGCCGATCGTGCGCGCGATCTTGGGCATCTTCTCGGGGCCGAGCACCACCAGCGCCACGACGAAGCACAGTGCCATCTCGCCAAAGCTGATGTCGAACACGGGATTCGCCCGTTCGGCCTGGGATCAGACCTTGTTCGATTCGCGCTGCTGCTCCTCGGCGACCTTGGCCTCGGCCGCGATCTGCTCCGGCGTCTTGGCGGCCTCGGCCTCGCCGTCCTTCATGGCGCCCTTGAAGTTCTTGATCGATGCGCCGAGGTCGCCGCCGAGATTGCGCAGCTTCTTGGTGCCGAATACGAGCACCACGATGGCGAGCACGACGAGCCAGTGCCAAATGCTGAAACTACCCATGACGGGTCTCCTTTCCGGGTGCGGATTGATCCGCGGTTTTACCTATTTGACGCGGACGGCCTTCTCTTCAAGCCCGGAACGACCTGCGCGACGTTGTAATTCTACGGCCAGATCGGCGGGTTGGATGCCTTCCCGGGCCATCAGCACGAACAGGTGGTACAGCAGGTCCACCGTTTCATAGACAAGCTCAGCCCGCGATCCGTTCTTGGCGGCGATCAAGGTTTCCGCCGATTCCTCGCCGATCTTCTTGAGGATCGTGTCCAGGCCCTTCGCATACAGGCTCGCCGCGTAGGACTTGGCCGGGTCCGCCGTCTTGCGCTCCAGCAGCGTGGCGTAGAGATCGTCCAGCGCCCCGCCCAGATCCTTGAGATCGCTCATGGTGGCGCGTTCAGATGACGAACGCGGGAAGGGACTGCTCGCGGACGCGAACCCCCCTCTCGGCCATGAAGCGCTTGGCTTCGCCGACCGAATACGTGCCCTGGTGGAAGATGCTGGCCGCCAGTACCGCGTCGGCGTGGCCGTCCTGCAGGCCCTGGACGAGATGGTCGAGATTGCCGACGCCGCCCGAAGCGATGACCGGCACCGGGACCGAATCGCTGATCGCCCTGAGCAGTTCGAGGTCGTAACCTTCCTTGGTGCCGTCGCGGTCCATGCTGGTGACGAGCAGTTCACCTGCGCCCTTGTTGACCATCAGCTGGGCCCAGCCGATCGCATCGATCCCGGTGGTCTTGCGGCCGCCGTGCGTGAAGATCTCCCAGCGCGGCGGCTCCTTCTTCTTGCTCACCCGCTTGGCGTCGATGGCCACGACGATGCACTGGACGCCGTAGCGGCTCGCGGCCTCGGTGACGAAATCCGGGTTGTGCACCGCGGCGGTGTTGATCGAGACCTTGTCGGCGCCGGCCTTGAGCAGCGCCCGCACGTCCGCGCTGGTGCGCACGCCGCCGCCGACGGTCAGCGGAATGTAGATCTCGCGCGCGACGGCCTCGACGGTCTGGAACAGCGTGGGGCGATCGTCGCTGCTGGCGGTGATGTCCAGGAAGACCAATTCGTCTGCGCCCTGGCGGTCGTAGCGGCGCGCGACCTCGACCGGATCGCCCGCATCGCGGACTTCCTCGAACTTGACGCCCTTGACCACGCGGCCGCGGTCGATGTCGAGACAGGGGATGACGCGCTTGGCCAGCATGGGGAGTTCGGGAAGCGGTGAGCGGCTCAGCGAGCCGCCGCCAGGCAATCCTTCAGGGAAAGGCCGCCTTCGTACAGGGCACGGCCGATGATCGCGCCGGTGACGCCGTCCGATTCGATTTCCTTGAGCACGCGGATGTCGTCCAGCGAGGACACGCCCCCGCTCGCGATGACCGGCGTGTTCACCGCCTTGGCGAGCTTCTGCGTGGACGCGGCGTTGAAGCCGTTCATCATGCCGTCGCGGCCGATGTCGGT
>CAZXXM010000359.1:0-3864 GCA_964644715.1 uncultured Salinisphaerales bacterium | reverse complement strand
CGCCCAGCAGCAGGACCGTGGCACGCGTCGGCGCCACCCGGTTGATCTGGTGGAGGATGGTGGTGAACGCATTCGAGCCGCCGACCGGCGCGCTGCTGTTCGCCTGTGACGTGCTTTTCGAAACGCGCGCGACACGCCGTTGCGATGGGCGTCCCGCCGCCGACCCTCGTTTCTGATCCGCGAAAGGATGCCGGCTGTCGCGATCCGCATCCGGCCAATCCTCCGCAGGTCGCGCCACGGCGCGGCACTGGCGGTCGCCACAGGCACGACACTCGACTTCCCGAACCAGGATTTCCTTGCCCATGAACACGCTGGCGTAGCCCGAGGCATAGCCGGCCAGCATCCAGCAAGCGCCCTGCTGCGCGAGCAAGGCCTCGCCGACGGCGTGCTCGACCTCGAACGAATCGTGGAACACGAACTCGCTGTCGATCTGACCCGTGCTCACGTCCATGCGGAACTGCTGGAGGCGGATTTCGGCCATGCCCTTGAGCGCATGAAGCTGCGGGCCCACGGCGAAGGCTTCGAAGGCGCTCGCGGCGCCGCGCAGGCGCTTGGCGAACGCGGCGTCGCGGCAGCCGGCGCTGTAGCCCATGCGGTTGATGACGCCGCGCGCGGTGTCCAGTCCGAACTGCGCGACCAGCTCGCTGCGCATGCCGTAGAACGACTCGGCGGGCAGCAGCAGCATGCGCTGGTCTTCCAGCCAGATCCGCCCGTGCTCGGGGCTGAAGTGCAGATGGCCCGCGATGTCGCCGACCTCGGGGAAATGCAGATCGGCCGGGATCGGTTCACGCGCGGTCGCGCGGTCCGTTCCTTTCCGAGGTCGGGTCCTGGATGTCGCCGGGACTTCGCGGGTTCGGGCCATGGGGCGCTCTGCTCCTGAGGTCTGAGGTTCATCAAATCATGACGCGCTTCCGCTCGTCATTCACAAAATGATGAAGTGAGGTGGCCTGGAGCCGCGCGCCTGCCGGTCATCCTTCGCACGAAAGATGTTTTCCGTCAGACAGGTACGGCCGGTGCCCGCGGTGTGGCACATCCGTTGCGTAATGAGTCCATCAGCCGGGGCGACAGACTCCGGCGCAGCGCAAGCGAGGAGAGGCATCAGCGATGACGGACATCTCGTCTCTGGGTTACCTGTGCGTGGCTTCCCCGCATCTCGAGCAGTGGAAGACTTTCGCAGTCGACATTCTCGGCATGGCGCCGGGCCGCAGCGATCGCGACGGCGCGCTCGCGTTGCGGATGGATGAGTGGGAGCAGCGTCTGCGCATCGAGCCCGGACCCGCGGACGATCTGATCGCCGTGGGCTGGCAATTCGAGACGGCGGACGCGCTCAAGGCCTACATCGGCGAACTGGCCGCGCGCGGCATCGTGGCAACACCCGGCGACGACGCACTGGCGGCGTCCCGTCGAGTCGAGCAGCTCTACGTCTGCACGGACCCTGACGGGATCCGGCATGAGTTCTTCTACGGCCCCGCTCACGCGGCGCAGGCGTTTCGCTCGCCGGTGCTGCGCAGCGGTTTCGTCACCGGCGCCCTGGGCGTCGGGCACTACGTCTCCGCCGCAAAGAATTACGCGAAGACGCTGGCGTTTCATCGCGACGGTCTGGGCCTGAAGGTGAGCGACCGCATCCGCGCGCCGCTGATGACGCCGCACGGCGAGATCCCGTTCGATGCGACGTTCTTCCACACCGCAACCGGCCGGCATCACTCGTTCGCGACCGCCGCGCTGCCCTTCCCCAAGCGCATCCATCACATCATGGTGGAGGTGAGCGACTTCAACGACGTGGGCCTGGCCTACGACCGCTGCCTGGCGGCGGGCGTGCCGATCATGATGGGGCTGGGCCATCACCCGAACGACGGCATGTTCTCGTTCTACGCCATCACCCCGTCCGGATTCGCGATCGAATTCGGCCACGGCGGAGCCGTGGTCGATGACCAGACCTGGCAGGTACGCACGTATTCGCAGCTCAGCGACTGGGGCCATGCGCCGCCGGCTGCCGCCATCGCACACCGATAGCCGACGCACGACAACCACGGAGGAGCAGACACATGGACGGCGACAGACCGCAGGTGCAGATCAACCCCGGCCGTTACGAAGATGCGGTGCTGGGCTTCCGCAATCACTGGTACCCCGCGTTGCTCTCCACGGACATCGGCGAGGAGCAGCTCGTGCCGATCACCCTGCTGGGCGAGAACCTGCTGTTCAAGCGCATCGACGGCGTGGTCTACGCCATCGCCGACCAGTGCCTGCACCGCGGATTTCGGTTCTCGGCCAAGCCCGAGTGCTACACCAAGAACACCATCACCTGCTGGCTGCATGCCTTCACCTACAACTTCAAGAATGGCGAGCTGATCGCTATTCCCAGCGCGCCGGACAGCCGGCTCATCGGCAAGCGTCGCCTGCACAGCTACCCGGTGCAGGAGGTCAACGGCATGGTGTTCGCGTTCGTGGGCGATCTTGCGCCGCCACCGCCCTTGAGCGACGACCTGCCGCCGGGATTTCTCGATGCGGAATGGTGCGTGGTGCCGGCGGTCAACGTCACCAGCGCCTGCAACTGGCGGCTCGCGGCGGACTCGGGCTTCGATCCGAACCACATCTTCATCCACAAGGACGACCACTTCCTGAAGGCGCTGGACCGGCCGTTCCCGATCGCCAACCGCCTGGTCGGCGGCGACACGTTCCACGAGATCACCGAGGTCACCGGTCCCGGGCCGAAGGGTCTGGTCGACGCGCTGGGCAAGTCCGAGCCGGTGTTCGAATTCGAGTTCGAATGCGAGGGCGAGCGCGGCCGCATGGCCTCGCGCATCCCGCCGAACGAGATGGCTTACATGGCCTACGGCTCGATCCAGGGATCGATCTGGCTGCCCGGCGTGCTGAAGGTCGATCCCTGGCCGATTCTCGGCATGGTGCACTACGAGTGGTACGTGCCCATCGACGAGAAGAGCCATCGCTATTTCATCGCCTGGGGCCGCAAGACCGTTGATCCTGTGGAGCGCGCGGCCTTCCGCGACGAGGTGCTGACCAAGTGGAAGCACCTCGGCTTTGATCAATTCAACAAGACCGATCTCGAGGCGAATCTCGCAGTCGAGGTTGGCACGGACGGGCTTCCATACAAGTCCGTCGAGAACCTGTTCGAAGGTGATGGCTACACCTTGGTGTGGCGACGCCTGGCCAGCAAGTTCAATCGCGGCTTGCAGGTGCGCGGCGGCGCGAAGGTCTAGCCCATCATGGCCGCCAACACCGTCGAGTCTGGCTGGACACCCGACACGATCCGCGCGCTGATCGACGTGAAGACCGGCACGCTCGATCCACGCATCTACTGCGACGAGGCGCTGTACCGCATCGAGCTGGAGCAGGTGTTTGCGAGGAGCTGGCTGTTTCTCGCGCACCGCAGCCAGATCCCGAAGGCGGGCGACTTCTTCACCACCTACATGGGTGAGGACCCGGTCATCGTCTCGCGGCAGAAGGATGGCAGCGTGGCGGTCTTCCTCAACCAATGCCGGCATCGCGGCATGCGCCTGTCGCGGCTGGACCACGGCAACGCCAAGTTCTTCACCTGCTCGTATCACGGCTGGAGCTACGACTCCGCCGGCAAGCTGGTGAGCGTGCCGATGGAGAAGAACGGCTATTGCAGCAAGCTCAACAAGGCCGAGTGGGGCGCGGTGCGAGTGCCGCGCGTGGCCGAGTACAAGGGACTGATCTTCGGCTGCTGGGATGCGCAGGCACCCGAGCTCGACGCCTACCTGGGCGATGCGAAGTTCTACATCGACGTGATGTTCGACCGCAGCGAGGCCGGCACCGAGGTCTGGGGCGGCGTTCACAAGTGGGTCATCCCCTGCAACTGGAAGTTCGCCGCCGAGCAGTTCT
>CAZXXM010000358.1:0-3877 GCA_964644715.1 uncultured Salinisphaerales bacterium | reverse complement strand
GAAGCGGGCGATGACCTGGTCGAGGCTCAGGGTGTCGGGCATGGAGAAATCCGTTCGCAACGCGGTGGGGAGGCTGGGCGCGACATTACGACGGAGTCGTGGCGCCCGCCGTCTAGCTCAGGCCGATCCTGGCCGTGCCGCTGAGCACCTTCGCGCCGCCGCCGTCGACGGCGTCGAGCGCGAGCACGGCCTCGGTTCCATCGCGGCTTTCAAGTCGCGCGCTGCAATGCAGCGACTGGTTCACCGCCACGATGCCGGCGAATCGCGCATCGAAGCCGCGCAGCCGTCCGGCCGGGAAATGCTCGGTGAGCAGGCGCCCGAGCAGGGCCATGCTGAGCATGCCGTGCACGATGACGTCGGGAAATCCGGCCTTGCGTGCGAACTCGGGGTCGAGATGCAGCGGATTGGTGTCGCCCGAGGCCTCGGCGTAACGCGCCAGCTGTTCGCGGTCGATCGGGCCGGTGTCGTATTCGGCGATCAGGTCACCGGGAGCGGCGGCGAGCAGGTCGATGGCGCTCATGCGGCGGCCTTCGGCGCCGGATGGCGCACCAGCACGATCTGACGCGATCGGCCCGCGAGTTCACCGTCCGCCACACGCGTGACGCTGGACTCGATGACGATGAATTCCATCTGCCCGTTCTTGCGTTCGTAGACGTCGGTGACCGTGCGCTGCACGCGCAGCACGTCGCCGGTGCGGATCGGGGCGAGGTAGTCGAATTGCTGCTCGGCGTGCAGCACGCGGCTGAGGTCGACGGCCAGCGCGTCGAGGATGCGGCGCGAGCTGTTGTTCTGTCCTTCGACGGCTTTCATGTAGGTGGGCGGCGCGACGTCGGGCACCGTGCTCATGCCGATGGCCCGCGCGAACTGTGCGAGATGCTCCGCGCTGGCGACGACGTCGAACGCCGGCAGCGCGTATCCGATCAGCGCGCGATCGACCGCCATCAGGCTGCCGCCCGGAAGTAGCGATCCAGCCCGGCCGGCAGCGCGAACAGGTCCGCCTGCGCGGCGAGCCGGGTCTGCGCGTCGGCGGCGCGTCGGCGCAGTTCCTCCGCGCCGCGTTGCGAGGCCCAGGTGAACGGTCCCCCGGTGTACGAGGGGTAGGCACCGGCCGCGACGACGGCGACGTCGGCGAGATCGGTCTGTTCGACCTTGCCCGCATTCCAGGTCCGCAGCGCGGCGAGCGAAGCGGCGAGCAGCGCGTCGTCTTCTTCGAATCCGGCGGCCTTGGCTTTCTCCCGGGCGGCCTTCACCTGCGGCAGCAAGGCGTCGTCGGTGCAGGCGAACGGGCTGGTCGGCGCGAGCAGTCCGAGCTTCGCGGCCTTCTGGCGATTCAGGAACAAGGTGCGCACCATGTTGCCGGCCACCGCGTCGCGCATCAGTTCGACGAAGATTCGCATCTCGTGTTCGCCGCCCTCGGTCATCGGTAGCGTCCAGCCGCCGACGACGCAGCCGAGGATCGCGCGATAGGCCGGGTAGTAGCGAAGCTGGTAGTCGGTGATGCCGACCTTCGCGGCGATCGCGGCGAACGCCTTTTCCGGGTCGGTGAAGTCGTAGGGGGCGGCGTCGAAGCGGGCGCCCGCTTGGTCCCAGGGCGCGCGTGGCGTGCTGATCGAACGGGCCCGCTGCTTCGCCGCTTCGATCAGCCGATCGGCAGGCACGACCTCGTGCACGAGGCCCAGCGCGAGCGCTTCGGCCGGCGCCACCGGCTCACCGGTGAGCAGCATCTGCATGCCCTTGGCGGTCCCGACCAGGCGCGGCAGGCGCTGCGTGCCGCCGGCACCGGGCAGCAGGCCGAGCTTGATCTCGGGCAGCCCGAGCTGGATCGCCGGATCGTCGGCGACGACGCGCGCATGGCAGGCCAGGCAGACCTCGAGCCCACCGCCCAGCGCCAGGCCGTTGATGGCGGCGACCCAGGGCTTGGGGCTCTGCTCGAGCCGGCGGAACAGGCGGCCGAGATGACCGAACAGTTCGTGCAGTTCGGTGGTGCTGCCCGTCGTCGCCCGCTGCGTGAACATCTGGATCATCTCCAGGTCCGCGCCGGCCAGGAACGTGGCCTTGGACGACGTGAGCACCACGCCCTTGATCGCGGCGTCGGACTGCGCGCGCACCACCAGCTGTTCGAGCGAATCCATCAGGCTGCGCGAGAACACGTTCATCGCGCGGCCCGGCATGTCGATCGTCGCCAGCAGGATGCCGTCGGCGTCGAGTTCGGTGTGGATGTTGGGGTCGGTGTGGGTCATGGCGACATCAGGTCAAAAAAGGCGAACGCAAAGGCGCAAAGGAAAAAAGAAAGGACGCAAAGGAATCTAGAACCAGCATCCTTCGCGTCCTTTCTTGGCTTTTCTTCGCGCTTTTGCGTTAGCCGTTGGTTCCAACCAGCAAACGTTCAGACGAACTTCTTGAAGTCCGGCTTGCGCTTCTCGTTGAAGGCCTTCACGCCTTCCTTGGATTCGTCGCTCTGGTAGTAGCCCTTCACCGCGGCGATGCCCAGGTAGCTCAGGCCGCGGATGTTCTCGGAGTCGGCGTTGAACGAGCGCTTGGCGATGGCGATGGCGGTCGGCGACAGCGCGTTGATCTCGGCGGCCCAGGCTTCGCACTCGGCATCGAGCTGGTCGTGCGGCACGACCTTGTTGATCAGGCCCATCTCCAGTGCTTCCTGCGCCTTGTAGCGGCGGCACAGGAACCAGATCTCGCGCGCCTTCTTCTCGCCGACGAGGCGGGCGAGGTACGCGGTGCCGAAGCCCGGGTCCACCGAGCCCATCTTGGGGCCGACCTGGCCGAACTGCGCCTTCTCCGACGCGATCGTCAGATCGCAGATGGTGCAGAACACGTTGCCGCCGCCGATGGCGAAGCCCTGCACGCGTGCAATGACCACCTTGCGGCAGTCGCGGATGGCGCTCTGCAGCTCTTCGATCGGAAGGCCCACCAGGCCGCGCGGGCCGTACAGGCCGTCTTCACTCATGTGGACCTTCTGGTCGCCGCCGGTGCAGAAGGCCTTGTCGCCCGCGCCGCCGAAAATCACCGTGTTGACCGACTTCTCTTCGTCGGCACGCTTGAACGCATCGATCAGTTCCTCGACGGTCTGCGTGCGGAAGGCGTTGAACACTTCCGGGCGGTTGATGGTGATGCGAACGGCGTTCTCGCCGACGTCGTACGTGATGTCCTTGTAGGTGGGGGCGGTCATGGCGGGCTCCTCGAAAGTGGGGTGGACGGGGTGGCAGCGGGGTGGCTGTCGTGAGATAGTAGGCTACCGTACCATATTGCCGGGGCCGCATGCGACGCCCCGCTCAACCAGGATTTTCGGACCGATGGCAGACGTTCTGAAGGGCAAGGTCGTGATCGTGACGGGCGCCGGGCGTGGCGTCGGCGCGGAGATCGCGAAACTCGCAGCGCGCGAAGGCGCGCGAGTGGTCGTCAACGATCTGGGCGTGGCCCAGGACGGCGCCGGCGGCGGTCTCGGTCCGGCCGAGGAAGTGGTCGCCGAGATCCGCGCGGCCGGCGGCGAGGCGATCGCGGAAGGCTCCAACGTCGCCAGCTGGGACGGCGCGCACGCGCTGTTCGCCAACGCGATGAAGGCCTTCGGCGACGTCGACGCCATCGTCAACAATGCCGGCATCCTGCGCGACACGATCTTCCACAAGATGTCGCAGGAAGAGTGGAACGCCGTGATCCAGGTGAATCTCACGGGCTGCTTCAACGTGGCCCGCGCCGCGGCGCCGCATTTCAAGGACAAGCAGAAGGGCAGCTTCGTCCACATGACCAGCACGTCCGGCCTGATCGGCAACTTCGGCCAGTCCAACTACGCGGCCGCGAAGATGGGCGTCGCGGCGCTGTCCAAGAGCATCGCGCTGGACATGCAGAAGTTCGGCGTGCGCTC
>CAZXXM010000357.1:0-3898 GCA_964644715.1 uncultured Salinisphaerales bacterium | reverse complement strand
GTGCAGCGTGGTCTGGATGCCCTGCAGGTCGGTGTTCCAGCCGCCGGCCGGAATGCGGCGGGCGCCGTCCTCGATGCGGCTGTCGGCGCTCAGGTTCAGCGCGCCGTGGCGCACTTCCACGCCGGTGCCTTCTCCGTGCTTGGTGATGAGCTGCGGCTCGTTGTCGACCTGCACGCGGCCGAGCGCGATCGGGTCCTGCGCTTCGAGCCGCCAGGTCCGTGCGAGCCGGCCGCTGAGCTGGTCCTGCACCGTGAAGCCACCGCCGTCGAAATCCAGCCACAGCTGGCGATTGAGCTGCAGTTCGTCCGGGGTCAGGTCCGGGCTGCCGCGTTGCGTCTCGGTGAGCTTGAGCGTGGCGGCGGGCTCGACGAGGAAGGCCGGCAGGCCTTGCCACTCGGCGGGGACACCGACCTGGCGCGGATCGGTGGGCGCCACGCCGGAGGGCTCGATGACGCGCAGTTCGTGGTGCGCCTGCAGCGACCAGATTTCCTGCTCGGCCCATTGCTCGTGCGCGGGCGCCGCGGTGAGCTGCGTCACCGGGGCCGTCGAGCGCGCGACGATCGTCAGGCGCCACAGGCCCGGCCGGAGCTGCACGCGGAGCCGGCCGTCGTCTTCGAGCCGCGCCGGCAGATCGCCGGCGAGCGACAGCGGCACCAGGCCCGGCAGCATCACCGGACCGATGGTTTCCTCGCGCACGTCGCCGCCGACGTCGATCTCGATCTGCGTGGTGACGGTGAGCGGGATGTCGTCGTCGATCAGGCGGAACACGCGCAGGCCGAGGCGCTCGGCCTGCGCGTCGGCGGTGATCGCGCGGCGGCCTAGCCAGAGCTGGTGCTGTTCGTCACGCTGCGGATGGGGCAGCGCGCGGCCGTTGAGCTTGAGGTCCACCAGGCCGCTGTCCGGCGGCACGCGCAAGGACTCGGGCAGCGTGGTCCAGCCGAAGCGCCCCTGCACCTGATGCGCGCCGGGTTCCAGCCACAGGGCCGGGAAGCCCTGACGATCCAGCACCGCGGCGCTGCGTCCGTCGACGCTGACGTCCTGCGGCCAGCGCGGTCCGTCGCCGGGCAGGGTCACCCAGCCGGGCGCGAGCGTGGTCACGCGCATCTCGAACTTGCCGCCTTCGGCCACCAGGTCCAGCGCCAGCTGCGAGGGCCACAGGCACAGGCGCTGCCCGCCGTTGTCGTGCGCCGGCGGGCAGAACCGCGCTTCCTGTCCCTGTAGCACCCAGGGAATCCAGGGTTTGAGCGGCTCCGGGACATCGCGGGTGGGCAGGGGACCGGCGACGGCCATCGCCGAGACGAGCGTGACGGCCAGGGCAAGGGCGAGAAGGCGGACGTTCATGCGGGACATCCTCGAAGGAAATTCGGCAGCTTCGGTATGCAAACGGACGGAGGTCCGAAACGGGGTCATGGCCTGTAAACGATTTATCCCGGAAAAAGCGGTTGCAACGCAAAGGCGCAAAGGACGCAAAGGAAAACGTGCGGAGGCGCGGCGCGCTCCGGGTCGCCCGGCAGTTTCCACAGAATACTTTGCGTCCTTTGCGCCTTTGCGTTGAAACGCTTCTCGCGGTTCCTATCTCCTTTCTCCTTCAGACCTGCGCCAGCGCGCGATCGAGGTCGGCACGCAGATCGTCCACGTCCTCGATGCCCACCGACAGCCGGCATAGGCTGTCCGTGATGCCCACCTTGGCGCGCTCGGCGGCCGGGATGCTGGCGTGGGTCATGATCGCCGGATGCTCGATCAGGCTTTCGACGCCGCCGAGCGATTCGGCCAGCGAGAACAGTTCAGTGGCCTCGAGGAAACGGCGGCTGCCGGCGAGATCGGTTTTGAGCTCGATCGTGACCATGCCTCCAAAGCCTTGCGGCATCTGGGCGAGCGCCAGCGCGTGCTGCGGATGCGAGGCCAGCCCGGGATAGTGGACGCGTTCGACCTTCGGATGCCGCTCCAGCCAGGCGGCGAGTTCGAGCGCGTTGTCGCAATGCCGGCGCATGCGCAGCGCCAGCGTCTTCACGCCTCGCAATGCGAGATACGCGTCGAACGGACCGGCGACGCTGCCGACGGCGTTCTGCAGGAAACGCAAGCGGTCGGCCACCTCCTGCCTGTCGCCGGCGACGACGACGCCTCCGACCATGTCCGAATGCCCGTTGAGGTATTTCGTGGCCGAGTGCATCACCAGATCGAAGCCATGCTCGATCGGCCTTTGCAGGCAGGGGCTGGCGAAGGTGTTGTCGGCCACGCACAGCAGGCCGTGCGCATGCGCCAGTGCGGCGATCGCCGTCAGATCGGCCAGTCGCAGCATCGGATTGGTCGGTGTCTCCACCCAGACCAGCCGCGTGTTCGGGCGGATCGCGCGCACGAGGTTTTGCGGATCGCGCAGGTCGACGTAGCTGAACGAATGGCCCGCGCTGCGGGCGCGCACTTTTTCGAACAGGCGGTAGCTGCCGCCGTAGATGTCTTCGCTGGCGATCACGTGGCTGCCGGCGTCGAGCAGTTCGAGCACGGTGGACGAGGCCGCCATGCCCGACGCGAAGGCCCAGGCACGCGTGCCGGATTCGAGCGCGGCCACGCAGCGTTCCCAGGCGAAGCGCGTGGGGTTGTGCGAGCGCGAGTATTCGAAGCCCTTGTGTACGCCGGGCGAGTCCTGCACGTAGGTCGAGGATTGCGAGATCGGCGGCATCACGGCGCCGGTCGTGGGATCAGGTGATTGACCGGCGTGGATGCAGAGCGTGGAGAAGTTGGTTTTTTTCATGGTCGTCTGCCTTTGCCCGTGTTGTGAAATGCCCCACCCCGGCCCTCCCCCGCGTGCGGGGGAGGGAGTACGGCAGCTTGCGCGACAGGCAGAGCGCCGCGTTCTGGGAGAAGGGGTGGCGCTCTGAATTCGAGCTCATTGTGATAGCGCCTAATTGTCTCCTTCCCCCGCTTGCGGGGGAAGGCCGGGATGGGGGCACAAGCTATTTGCGATCACTTCGAGTACCGCGTCGGTCTCCTTGAACACCGCGTCATTCCAGAATCGCAACACGCGATAGCCCTGCGCCTGCAGCCATGCATCCCGCTCCGCATCGTGCATGGAATCGAGATGCTTCCCGCCGTCCAACTCCACGATCAATTTCGCCTCGAGCGAAGCGAAATCGGCCACGTACCGACCGAGCGGAACCTGTCGCCTGAACTTGAACCCCAGCACCTGCCGATCCTTCTGGCGGCGCCACAAGTGACGCTCCGCGTCCGTCATCTCGCGACGCAACCGGGTCGCCAATCGCTGGGCTCGGAGCTCTCTCATCGGCCTTGCGAGCTTATCCGCTTCGCAGTGCTGGACGAGGTGTTTAGGATGCGTCTCTCTATCGCTTCCGAATCGAGTCGCCATGGCCGTACATGAAGACAATCTCATCTGGATCGATCTGGAAATGACGGGTCTGGTCCCCGAGCGGCACCGGATCATCGAGATCGCGACGCTGGTCACGGACTCCCAGCTCAATCTGCTCGCCGAGGGGCCGGTGCTGGCGATCCACCAGCCCGACGAAGAACTCGAGGCGATGGACGAATGGAACACTCGCCAGCACGGCGGCTCGGGCCTGACGCAGCGCGTGCGCGACAGCCGGATCGACGAGCGCGAGGCGCAGGCGCGCACGATCGCGTTCCTGTCGAAATGGGTGCCGGCCGGAAAGTCGCCGATATGCGGCAACTCGATCTGCCAGGACCGCCGCTTCCTCGCGCGCTGGATGCCCGAGCTCGAGCGCTTCTTCCATTACCGCAATCTCGATGTCTCGACGCTCAAGGAACTCTGCCGGCGCTGGAGGCCGGAGATTGCCAAGGGCTATGCGAAGAACTCGACGCACCTGGCGCTGGACGACATCCGCGACTCCGTCGCCGAGCTCAAGTACTACCGCGAGCACTTCATCAA
>CAZXXM010000356.1:0-3935 GCA_964644715.1 uncultured Salinisphaerales bacterium | reverse complement strand
CGCATCTGCTCGATCGTCACCTTCATCTCCACCGCGCAACGCGTCAGCTCGGCGTCCTGCGATTTCGATGACAGGGTATTGGCCTCGCGATTGAGCTCCTGCATCAGGAAGTCGAGTCGGCGGCCGACGGCCTCGTCCCGCTTGAACACGCTGCGCACCTCGATCAGGTGCGACAACAGGCGCGACATCTCTTCTTCGACGTCGAGGCGTTGCAGCGCGATCACCATCTCCTGCTCGAGACGCGCCGGATCGAGTTCGATGTTGAGTTCGCGAGCGCGGGCACGCAGACGTTCGACGCCCTGGCCACGCACCTCGGCATAACGGGCACGCACGATCGCCACCAGTTGCTCGACGGCGTCGCAGCGCTCGAGGAAGAAGGCTTCCAGTCGCGCGCCTTCCCGGGCACGGCTGTCGTTGAACTCGCGCACGCATTGATCGAACAGCTTGCGGGCGGCCTCGAGCAGCACCGAGAAATCCGAGGACGGCTCGCGCAGCACGCCGGGAAAGGACAGCAGGCGCAGCGGATCGGCCGGCGCCAGCGAGCCCCATTCCTTGACGACGCTCTCCAGCGCCTTGCGCAGGTCACGCACGCGATCGAGATCGGGCTCGACCTGGCTGCCGGTGTCGGACTCGCGCGAATAGCGCAACGCCGCCTCGATCTTGCCGCGGGCGATACGGGCCGCGGCGAGCTGGCGCAGTTCGCCGTCGAGCGCGCGGAAGTCCTCGGGCGCCTTGATGCTGAAATCGAAATAGCGATGGTTGACCGAGCGCAGTTCCCAGCTCAGTCGGCCCCAAGGGCCCTGTGTCTCGACGCGGGCGTAGCCCGTCATGCTGCGAATCATGGAATGTCTTTCTGGACGATCGAATCAAGGGGCGGCGCGGGAATCGCGGCGCCCTGCGAACGGACAACAGAAAGGGCGGCACGAGGCCGCCCTTTCGACTGCTATTGCACCGGCCGGGAATCCGGCTGGACCGGCACGAGGCCGGCCCGTGTACCGGACCGCTCAGGTCGAGCTGCTGCCTGAATCGGCCGGGGCCGCTGCCGGCTCCACCGAGGGCGTGATCGCTTCGGCCACCGCGGCCGGAAGCGGCAGGGCTTCGACGACTTTCTTGGCCGCAGCCTTGGCACGCTTCACCAGGCTCTTGGCCTTGCTCGCGACCTGGGTCTGCGCCTTGTTGACCGACTTCTTGGCCTTGGCAACGGACTTCTTGGCGGTGGTCTTGGCCTTCGACCGGGCCGCGCCGACCGACTTCTTCGCCTTCGCCACCGAACCCTTGGCAGACTTCGTCGCCTTGGCCACGGATTTCTTCGCCTTGCTCACGGTCTTCTTGACCGCGGCCTTGGCTTTTGCCTTCACTGCCCGGGCTGCCTTCTTGGCTGCGGGCTTCTTGGCAGCAGACTTCTTGGCCGCCGCCTTCTTGCCTGCTCCCTTTTTCGCTTTGGACTTCACCGCCATTTCCCTACCCTCCACTGAAAAATGCCGCACTGCCCCGTAGAAATTTCGTCGAAGAATGCAGCACCTTCGCGCTTCTGGACTTTAGGCGCTTGCGTATAAAAGTCAATCAGCGTCACGCGACGTTTCGCGCGTTGCGTATCGCATTGCTCGGCATCGCATGCGCGTTGTCTGCGCCCGTGCGCGCACAGGATCCGAACACGACGCTGCCCTGCGAAAGACAGTGGCAACTGCTTGCCACGCATCCGCACGATCCGCAGCATTTCACGCAAGGGCTGGTGATGTTCGAGGGCCGCCTGTTCGAAAGCGTCGGCCAGTACGGGCGCTCGGGCGTCCACGAAGTGAACCTCGCCGACGGGCGCGTCCTGAAGTCTCGTGCGCTGCCCGCGAACGTCTTCGGCGAGGGCCTCGCGAAGATCGGCGACCGGCTGGTCCAGCTGAGCTGGCGGGAGAACACCGCGTATTTCTACGACCTGTCGCTGCAACCCAAGGGCGCGCTGCCCTATCCCGGCGAAGGATGGGGACTGACCACGGTCGCCACCCCGGCCGGAGAACGCCTGATCCTGAGCGACGGCTCGCCGTGGCTGCGCGTGCTGCACCCGGAAACGCTCGCCGAAGAGCGCCGCGTGATGGTCCAGGTCCAGGGCAAACCGCTGAAGCTGCTGAACGAACTCGAGAACGTCCACGGCGAGGTGCTGGCCAACATCTGGCACTCGGATGAAGTGGCCGTCATCGATCCCGCCAGCGGTGCCGTCACCGCCTGGTTCGACTTCGCGCCGCTGCGCCAGCGACTGGCCTGGCCCCCGCCGCTCCATCCCACCGAGACGGACCTCAATGGCCTGGCCTGGGACGAGCGGAACTCGCGCCTGCTGGTCACCGGCAAGTACTGGCCGCAGCTGTTCGAGGTCCAGATCGGCGGATGCCACGCTCGCCAGGACGAAAGGTAATACGTCGTTCCGTGAATCGCTGATTCCGACCGGTCGCTGCAAGGCCGATATCTTCTCTTGCGGCTATATTCTTCGAATTAACCTTCGACGGAGCAGCCCGTAATGATCCTTTCCCACGAGCACCAGGAGCTGTACCGGACGGTCAAGAAGTTCGTCCAGGACGAACTCAACCCGCACGTCGCCGAATGGGAGCGGGACGGCATCTGGCCGGCGCACGAGGTGCTCAAGAAGATGGGCGCGCTCGGCCTGCTGGGCATCAACAAGCCGGAGAGCGTCGGCGGCCAGGGACTCGACTACAGCTACCAGGTGATCTTCGCGCAGGCCCTGGGCAACTGCCTGTGCGGCGGCGTGCCGATGGGCATCGGCGTGGTGACGGACATGGCCACGCCCGCCCTGGCCCGCTTCGGCTCGCCCGCGCTGCAGGCGGAATACCTCGCCCCGGTGATCGCCGGCGACATGTGCTGCTCGATCGCGGTGTCGGAAGCCGGCGCCGGATCCGACGTGGCCAGCATCAAGACCACCGCGCGCAAGGAAGGCGGCGACTACGTCATCAACGGCTCGAAGATGTGGATCACCAACGGCACGCAGTCCGACTGGGCCTGCATGCTGGTCAACACCTCGGAGGGCAAGGCGCATCTGAACAAGAGCCTGATCGTGGTGCCGATGGACGCCAAGGGCATCGACCGCAAGACCAAGCTCGACAAGCTGGGCATGCGCTCGTCCGACACCGCGATGATCTTCCTCGACGAGGTGCGCGTGCCGCAGCGCAACCTGATCGGCAAGGAAGGCATGGGCTTCACGTACCAGATGATCCAGTTCCAGGAGGAGCGTCTGTACGGCGCCGCCAGCAGCATCGACGGGCTGTTCAACCTCGTCGACGAGACCGTCGAATACACGCGCCAGCGCCAGGCCTTCGGCCAGAGCGTGCTCGACAACCAGGCCGTGCACTTCCGCCTCGCCGAGCTGCGCACCGAGGTCGAGTGCCTGCGGGCACTGACCTATCAGGCCACCGAGGAATACGTGGCCGGCCGCGATGCCTCGATGCTGGCGTCCATGGCCAAGCTCAAGGCCGGGCGAGTGGCTCGCGAGGTCACCGACGGATGCCTGCAGTACTGGGGCGGCCAGGGCTTCATGTGGGAGAGCAACGTCGCCCGCGCCTACCGCGACACGCGCCTGGTCTCGATCGGCGGCGGCGCCGACGAGATCATGCTCGGCATCATCTGCAAGCTGATGGGCACCTTGCCGAGCAAGCGCAAGCACGAGGCGAACAAGGCCGCGCGCGGCGAATGACGTAGCCACGGGTTGGGCATGGGCCCGGTCTGGTACTTTCGCGGACCCATGACCGCGACAACCGACCGGAGCGATTAGACGATGAGCCTCACCTTGCGCAGCGAACACGCCTGCTTCGGAGGCCGCCTGAGCTTTCATGCCCATGCGTCCGCGCAGACCGGCACCGAGATGCGCTTCGCCGTCTTCACGCCGCCGCAGGCGGGCGCGGACCGCAAGGTGCCGGCGCTGTATTACCTGGCCGGCC
>CAZXXM010000355.1:0-3939 GCA_964644715.1 uncultured Salinisphaerales bacterium | reverse complement strand
GCTTTTTGCATTTGACTGGACGCCGGAGCAGGCTCCCGCAACGGGAGAGGGCCGCGAGCCGCGAGGAAGAACAACATGAAAGCGCTGAGTCCGCTGGATCAGATGTTCCTGATGCTGGAACGTCGTAATCAACCCATGCATGTCGGAAGTCTGATGTTGTTCCAGCCGCCGCCGGGCGCGAGCGCCCGGGAGATCCGGGAACTCGTCGACCGAATGGCGCAGGTCGATCGCGCCGAGCCGCCGTTCAACCAGCGCCTGACGCGCAAGCTCGCGTTGCCGTTCTGGACCGAAGACGAGGAGTTCGACCTCTCGCATCACTTCCGCCATCTCGCGCTGCCGCAGCCCGGCCGCATCCGCGAACTGCTGGCGATGGTGTCCAACCTGCACTCCAGCTTGCTCGATCGCGAGTTCCCGTTGTGGGAAACGACGTTCATCGAGGGCGTGTCCGATGGCCGCTTCGCGATGTACAGCAAGATGCATCACGCGATGATCGACGGCGTGGCCGCGGTGCGCCTGGTCGAGCGTGTGCTGTCGACGGATCCTGACGAGCGCGACATGGCGCCGCCATGGGCGGTGAAGCGACCTGCGCGCAAGAAGGAAGGCCTGATCGCGGGGCCGACCTCCGCGCTGAGCGCGGTGATGGGCGGCGTGAAGGCCCAGGCGAAATCCTGGCCGGCCGTGACCAAGGCGCTGATCAGTACCTACCAGCAGGCGCGCAAGGACAGCGAGTTCGGCGATCTCTTCCGTGCGCCGACGACGATCTTCAATCGCCGCATCGGCAGTGCGCGCCGCTTCGCCGCGCAGTCCTGGTCGCTGCCGCGGGTCAAGGCGGCGGGCAAGAAGGTGGGCGGCACGCTCAACGACGTCGTGCTGGCGATGTGCGCCTCGGCGCTGCGCCGTTATCTGATCGAGCAGGACGCGCTGCCCGACCAGCCGCTGATCACGATGATGCCGATGAGCCTGCGCCGCGACGACAGCGATTCCGGCAACCAGGTCGGCATGGTGCTGGCCAACCTCGGTACGCACGTCGACGATCCTGCCGAGCGGTTCGGTCTGATCAAGCGCAGCGTCGCGGCGTCCAAGCAGCGCCTGTCGAAGATGTCGCCGGCCGAGATCATGAATTACACCGGCCTGATCTCCGGTCCTGCGGGCCTGAATCTCGCTACCGGCATCGCGCCGAAGAAGCAGCTCTACAACGTCGTGATTTCCAACGTGCCCGGACCGCGGCAGACGCTGTACTGGAACGGCGCGCGGCTCGAAGGCATGTACCCGGTGTCGATTCCGGTGGACGGCATGGCGCTGAACGTCACGCTGGTGAGTTACGGCGACCAGCTCAACTTCGGTCTCACCGCCTGCCGCCGGTCCGTCCCCCACGTGCAGCGCATGCTGGAGTATCTCGAGCAGGGGCTGGCCGAGCTCGAGCGGCTGTAAGCCCCGGCCCGGGCGAAATCCGGGCTTGCGTCCGTGCAAGACGCGAATGCCCGGACTGGGTCCGGGCTACGGACGCCGCGGGCGCAACCCGGTGTCCGCCCGCGGGCTTCCGTCCTCGCGCGGGGCGGCTACACTCGTCAACTTAAATTGGCTCTTTGCGCCCGCGTTCCATGCCCACCAGTGGTTCCTACGACCCGATCGACGAGGAAAGGCCGTCGCCCGTCCAGACGGCGCTGGACCTGCCGCATGAGCGCATCGTGCCGCAGCCCTGCCTGCGCCTGTTCACCCATCGCATCAACACCTGGTTCCGCGGCCGGCCCGACCGGCGCCCGATCGGCGCGGCCCGGCTGAGCTTCGACTACGCCGGCAACCGGCACGCGCCGCTGCCTTCTCGCGCCCGCCGCGGCGCGGTGCTCGCCGAGGAGCCGTTCCGCAATGGCGCAGCCGAGCTCGACGCGCTCGAACGCCTGGCCGAACTGCACATGACGGACGCGGGCGAGGTCGAGGGCGTGTATTTCGATCGCGACCCCGTGCTGCGCGCCGGCGACTTCGTGCTCGAACGCGGCCGCGGCGTGCTGGCCACGCCGGATCACTGGCTGCACCTGCTGCCGCGCCTGTCCGGTTCGGGATTCCGGCTGGAGTTCTCGCCGGACTTCCCGGTGGAGCTGCTCAAGGGCCCGGACCAGTGGCGCGTCGACGTGGCCAGCCGCGGTCACGGCAAGTGGTTCGACCTGGGGCTGTCGCTGGACGTGGATGGCCATCGCATCGAGCTGCTGCCGATCCTGCGCCGCCTGTTCGCCGACAAGGCGTTTCCGCGCGTGCCCGCGCCCAACGAGCCGCCGGACGCCGTCTGGCTGGCGCCGCTCGACGAGCGCCGGCACCTGCCGCTGCGGCTCGACCGCCTGCGCAGCCTGATGCGCGTGCTCGAATCCACGATCGCCTCGCAGGCCACGGGCGATCTGCTGCGCCTCAAGCGCTCGCAGGCCGACCTGCTCGACGAATTCGAAGCCATTCCCGACCTGCATTGGCACGGACGCGAACGCATCGCGGCCGAACGCGACCGCCTTCAGGGCATCGCCAGCCGTACCCATAGCTCGCGCGAGCCGGCCGAGGGCTTCCAGGCGACGTTGCGCGGCTATCAGAAGGAAGGGCTGGCCTGGCTCGGCTTTCTCGGCGAGGCGGGGCTGGGCGGTGTGCTGGCCGACGACATGGGCCTGGGCAAGACGGTGCAGGTGCTGGCGCACATCTGGACCGAGCGCGCCGAAGGCCGTCTCAAGCGGCCGGTGCTGATCGTGGCGCCCACGACCTTGGTGGCGAACTGGCGCAACGAGACCCGACGCTTCGCCCCGGAACTGAGTGTGCTGGTGCTGCATGGCCCCGACCGCGAGCGGCGCTTCGAGCACATCGACAACCATCACATCGTCATCACGACGTACCCGTTGCTGTCGCGCGATCGCGTGGCGCTCAAGAAGCACCGCTTCGACCTGCTGGTGCTCGACGAGTCGCAGTTCATCAAGAACACGCGCACGCAGGCGGCCAAGGTCGTGCGCGAGCTGAAAGCGGAGCGTCGTCTGGCCATGACGGGCACGCCGCTGGAAAACCATCTGGGCGAGCTGTGGGCGCAGTTCGACGCCGTCGAGCCGGGCCTGCTCGGCGAAGAAAGCGTGTTCGACCGCTACTGGCGCGAGCCGATCGAGGAAGAGGGCAGCGTCGAAGTGCTGGGCAAGCTCAACCGCCGCGTCGCGCCGCTGATGCTGCGCCGGCGCAAGGAAGACGTGCTCAAGGACCTGCCGCCGAAGACCGAGATCCTGCGCTCGGTGGAACTCGAGTCGGCGCAGGCGCAGCTTTACGAAGTCCTGCGCCTGGCGCAGCACGCCCGCGTGCGCGAGGCGGTGGCCCTGCAGGGCGCGGGTCAGTCGGGCATCGTCGTGCTCGACGCGCTGTTGCGCCTGCGCCAGGTCTGCTGCGATCCGCGGCTGCTGAAGCTCGAAGGCCTGGAGAAGGAGATCGAGGCGGCGCATTCGGCCAAGCTCGAGCGCCTGATGGAAATGCTCGATGGGCTGGTGGCGGCCAAGCGCCGCGTGCTGGTGTTCTCGCAGTTCACGTCGATGCTGGACCTGATCCAGACCGCGCTCACCGAGCGCGGCATCGATCACCTGCTGTTGACCGGCCAGACGCGCGATCGCGCCGAGGTCGTCGCAAAATTCCAGGAAGGCGATGCGCCGGTCTTCCTGATCAGCCTCAAGGCCGGCGGTGTCGGCCTGAACCTGACCGCGGCGGATACCGTGATCCACTACGACCCGTGGTGGAATCCGGCCGCCGAAGATCAGGCCACGGACCGCGCGTACCGCATCGGCCAGGACAAGCCGGTGTTCGTCTACAAGCTGATCTGCTCGGGCACCGTCGAAGAACGTATCCGCGCCTTGCAGGCGCACAAGTCGGCGCTGGCGGATGCGGTGCTCGAGGGCGGCACCACCGCGACCCTGCATTTCGACGAGGCGGAGATCG
>CAZXXM010000354.1:0-3946 GCA_964644715.1 uncultured Salinisphaerales bacterium | reverse complement strand
TTCATCCTGGCGCACCGGCGCGCGCGGATGCGCGTACTCGTGCACGACCCGGTCGCGGCGGTGCGCAACAGCATCCGGCTGGTCGAGTTCGGGCGGCTGCTGTCGAGCCGCATCGAGTTCCGCGCCGTTCCCGAGGAGCGTCGCAAGCTGCGCGAGGAATTCCTGATCGCCGACGAGCGCGCCGTGCTGTACCGCAGCTCGCCGGACCAGCTCGAAGCCAAGCATTACGCCGATGCGCCGATGGTTGCACGCAGCCAGCTGCGCGAGTTCGATGCGCTGTGGAACGAGGCCGTCGTGGCCCGCGAAATGTCGTCGCTCGGAATCTGAGGCCTGAACCGCGGCGCCGGCGAGCGCTGGCCTGAAATTCGCTTGAACGGCGGCATGCCGACGGAACTCCGCCCTTGAACACTTCCAGCATCCTGCTTCCACTACTGGCCCTGGTCGGCTGGACCCTGCTGGTCCTGCTGCTGCTTCCGTACCGCCGCTTCCGCGCGACGTTCGCAGGCAAGGTCACGGCCGAGGATTTCCGCTTCGGCGAATCGGCGCGCGTACCGCCGGACGTGGCGACGCCGAACCGGAACTACATGAACCTGCTCGAAGCGCCGGTGCTGTTCTACGTCGTCGGGCTGATCTACCAGGTCACGCAGTTGGCGGATGCCGTGGCCATCGGCCTCGCCTGGGCTTACGTCGTTCTACGCGTCGTGCACAGCCTCGTGCACCTGACGTACCACAACGTGTTCCATCGGCTTGCCGCGTTCGCCGCCAGCAACGCCGTCCTGTTCCTGCTGTGGGGCAAGCTGACGCTGGCCTGCTTGCGCTGACGCCTGCTGCGCGGGCCCCGATCAGGACCCGCTGATGCTCAGGATGAACTCGATGCGGCGGTTCTTCTCGCGGTTTTCCGAGGTGTCGTTGGGCACCATCGGCTGTGTCTCGCCGAATCCCTTGGCGGCGAGCCGATTCGACGGCACGGACTTCTGGATCAGGTACTGGCGCACCGAGCCGGCGCGCTGCTCGGACAACAGCTGGTTGAACGACGCGACGCCCTCGTCGTCGGTGTGACCGCGGATCTCGGTGAACAGGTTGGTCTGGCCGCGCAATGTGCGGGCCAGGCCATCGAGGATCGCCTTCGCGCCCGGGGTCAGCAGGGCCGAACCCGTGTCGAAACGCACGCTCTCCAGAGTCACCGTCTGCTGCACGACGCAGCCCTGAGCATCCACCGCCAGCGAGGGCGCCGTCGTCGGGCACTGGTCCGAGGTGTCGGGCACGCCGTCGGCATCCTGGTCGGCAACCAGTGAGGTATTCACGTTGGCGGGGCAGCCCTGCGCGTCGACGGGCGCTCCGCGCGGCGTCTGCGGGCAGATGTCCGCTTCGTCGACGACGCCGTCGCGATCCGAGTCGGTGGAGCAGATGTCGCGACCGGAGACCGGGTCGTAGAACGAGGAGGCGCAGCGTGGTGTCGCCGAAACCTCGGCCGGCGGCGTTTCCGGTGCCGAACCCGAGAAGCTCGGCAGACTCCAGCGGCCGATCGGGATCTGCAGCACCACGCGCGCGTGGTAATCGATCAGCGTGTCGTGGTCCGGCACGCTGGTCTTGTTGAACTGCAGCTGCGCGACCGCCTCGGTGCGAAGCAGCCAGCCCTGTACCGGCAGTTCGAAGCGCAGTCCGGCGCCGGCGTCGGCCGCCGCGTGCAGGTGATCGCGTCCACGCACGTCTTCACGCACACCGCCGCCGCCGAGCAGCACGTAGGGCGTCGCGTCCAGGATGATGTAGCGCGCGTCGAAGGCTTTCAGCCAATTGACGAAGAGGGACTGCTGATAATCCTTGCGGCCGTCCACGTCGCGATCGCGCTGGACACCGGCGATCGAAATTTCGAACGCTTCCCCGCGGCGGCCATCCAGCGGAAAGCCCGCACCCAGCGTCAGACCGAGCCCGTGGTCCGAGTGGCGGTTCGAATCGCCCATCTCCACGAACGCGCCTCCGATCAGGTAATTCCCCTCCGGCATCGGCGCCGCTCCGGCGCCGAGCGACGCGGCGAGCAAGGTGCCGACAGCGAGAAAACGCGACCACGTCCTCATCTTTTTAGTTGTCGTCCGAGCGGGTCACGGTGGGCGCGACTGTAGCGGACGCCCGCGCGCGGCGGCAACGCGAGCGGACGTGTCGTCCCGACCGCAACGGAAAGCAACCGATGAACGCGGCGTCATGCGGGGTCGGAGGTCTCGGCGCCTGAGCATGGCCGCGGGTAAACTCGCCGCCTTGGGGACCGGAATCGGGCCGGTCGCTGCAGAAGCCAATTTCCACATGAATCGAAGCGCACCGGCGCGGTCGCTCGCGCCACATCTCGGCTGGCTGTGGGCTTTCGCGTTCACGGCCACGGCCCTGCCTGCGTCCGTGTCGTCCGCGCAGAACGACGCCGCGCGCGGAACGCTGGAATCCTCGTCGCTGCTGACGACGTACACCGAGGCGCTGACGCACAACGCCGCGTACCGGGCGCAGCTCTCCGCCACCCGCTCGGTCGCCGAACTCGAACGCGTGTCCGCCGGGCGCCTGCTGCCGCAGGTCGGCCTGGGGGCGAGCTACGACTACGGCCGCGAAGATATCCGCGGCGACTACTACGGCGTCCGCAGCGTCCGCTCGGAGGACGATTACGGACAGGGGCTGGTCGGCGTCAAGCTCACGCAGCCGCTCTACCAGCCCGAGCTGTGGATCACGCGCGACCAGGCCACGCTCAAGCTCAGCCAGGCCCGATTCGCGCTGGAGAAAGTCGAAGACCAGCTGATGATCGACGTGGTGGGCGCCTATCTCGCGGTCCTCGCGGCCCAGGATGCGCGGCGGCTCGCGCAGGCCGAGTCGGCCGCGGTCGAAAAGCAGCTGGGCCAGATCCGTGCACGCGGCGAGGCCGGCCTCGCGCGCGAGGCCGACGTGCTCGCGGCGTCCGCCCAGCATTCGACGGCGCTGGCCAATCTGGTCCAGGCCGAAGGCCAGGTGGACATCGCGACGTCGACGCTGGACCTGACGGTCGGTCGTCCCGTCCGCGGCCTGCGCGTGCTGCCCGAGGGCATGGTGCTGAGCCGGCCCGAGCCGGCGGATTCGCAGAGCTGGGTGACGCGGGCGCGCAGCCAGAACCTCGACGTGGTGCAGGCCCGCATCGCGGCGCAGATGGCGGAGCTGGACGCCGAGAAGGCGCGGTATGCGCGCATGCCCAAGATCGCGGCGGTGGGTTCCGCCAGCTACCTGGATCTGGACGGCGGCATCAGCGGCGAGCGCAGCGAGAAAGAGGCCCGTATCGGCGTGGACTTCACGGTGCCGCTGTACTCGGGCGGTTCTATTCAGGCCGCGATCGCCGCCGCCGAGGCCGGTGTCGAGAGCGCGCGGGCCCTGGTCGAAGCCGCCGAGGCCAAGGCCGAGCGCGATGCGCGCCAGGCCTACTCCTCGCTGCTCAACTCGCTGAACAAGGTCCCGGCCCGCTGGGATGCCGTGACGGCCGCGCGTGCCGCCGAGAACGCGACGATGTCGGGCTTCGACGCCGGCACCCGCACCAACGCCGACGTGCTGCGGGCGCTGGAAGAGCGCTTCGACTCGGAACGCAGCTACTCCGACGCACGCTACGTCTACATCCTCGACAGCCTGCGCCTGAAGATGGCCGCCGGGAATCTCGTCAGCTCCGACCTCGGTCCGTTCGACCGCCTGCTGCGAACGATTGCGGAGTCGCCCTGAGCTCCATGTTCGGCTCGCGCTACCGGCGCTTCGAAGCCACCGGCGAGCCGCTACCGGCCGGGGATGTCCTGATTCCCGGCAACGGCCCGATGGGCGCCGTGCTGCTCTCCGCCGAGGATTACGAGCTGGCCCGCCTGTTCGACGGCACGCGCAGCACGCCGTCGATCCTCGAAGAAGCGCGCGACCGGCTCAAGCGCGCCCTGGCCGCGACCACGCTGGAAGGTTTCGTCTC
>CAZXXM010000353.1:0-3947 GCA_964644715.1 uncultured Salinisphaerales bacterium | reverse complement strand
GGCGGCGCTCGCCGCCGGACAGCTTGGTGACATCGGCGTCCCAGGGCGGCAGGTTGAGCGCCTCGCCAGCCTTGTCGAGCACGACGTCGATGTTCTCGCCGCCGCCGGCCGCCAGCTTGGCTTCGAGCTCGGCCTGCTTGGCTGCGAGCTTGTCGAAATCCGCACCTTCCTCGGCGTAGGCCGCGTACACGGCATCGAGCTGCGCCTGCACGTCGGTGACGTCGGACAGCGCCTCCATGACGTTCTCGCGCACGTTCTTCGCGGGATCGAGCTGCGGCTCCTGGGGCAGGTAGCCGACCTTGAGATTCGGCTGCGGGCGCGCCTCGCCGATGAACTCCTTGTCGATGCCCGCCATGATCTTCAGCAGGGTCGATTTGCCCGCGCCGTTGTAGCCGAGCACGCCGATCTTGGCTCCGGGGAAGAACGACAGCGAAATGTTGCGGAGGATTTCCTTCTTCGGCGGGACGATCTTGCCCACCTTGTGCATCGTGTAGACGTATTGCATGGCTTCTCGGTACGGGTGCGGGGCCTGGCGTCGACGACGGGATGCGACGCGGTTCCGGCGGGGGCTTCGACGCGTTGCGGGCGCAAGGGCGTCTCGGGGCGTGCATTATCCACGGCGCACCGGGGAATGTCGTAGCCCCTTGCCCAAATTCCACCCCGGGAGACTGCATGGACCGCTGCGCGAACCTCAGGCTGCTCGCCGAGTACAACCGCTGGATGAACGACAAGGTCTACCAGGCCGCCGGTCGGCTCGACGACGCGGCGCTGAGAGCGGACCGCGGCGCCTACTTCGGTTCCATCCTGGGCACGCTGAACCACCTGCTGGCCGCCGACCTGATCTGGCTGGGGCGTTTCAGGCAGCACGCCGCGCGGCCGGCGCTGCTCGAGGCACTGGATGCCTGGCCGGTTCCGGACTCGCTCGATCACCTGCTCTACCCGGATTTCGGCGAGCTGGGCATGCGCCGCCGCGAACTCGATGCCCTGATCGAGAGCTGGGCCGCGGCGCTGCAGGACGCCGACCTCGACGTTCCGCTCGAGTACCGCAATACCAAGGGCGTCCTGGCCCGGCGCGATCTCGGCAGCCTGGGGGTGCACCTGTTCAATCACCAGACGCACCACCGGGGACAGGTGACGACCCTGTTGACGCAGGCGGGCCAGGACGTCGGCGTCACCGACCTGCTGATGCTGATTCCGAATCTGGCCGATCCCGTGTAGCGCGTGGTTGCGCTCTATTTGCGAAAGGAACCCCGGACTGCGTCCGGGCTACGAGGGAGACGGTTCAGCCCACCATCGTCAGGCCGCCGCTGACGCTGAGCACCTGCCCGGTGATGTAGCCGGACTTCGGATTCATCATGAAGGCGATCGCGTTGGCGATGTCCTCGGGTTGCGCCAGGCGGCGGAAGGGAATCGCGTTGATCAGCGCCTCGCGCAGATTGCCTTCCACCTGCGTGTTGAACAGCTGCGTATCGGTGGGGCCGGGGCAGACGCAGTTCACGTTGATCTGGTAGCGCGCCATCTCGCGCGCCAGCGACTTCGTGAACGCGATCAGCCCGCCCTTGGTCGCGGCGTACACCGTCTCGCCCATGCTGCCGACGCGGCCGGCGTCGCTGGCGATGTTGACGATCTTGCCGGCCTTGGCCTCGATCATCGACGGCAGCACCAGCTGCGTGAGCCGGATCGCGCCCAGCAGGTTCACGGCGACCAGGCGATCCCACAGCGCGGGATCGTTCTTGATGAAGGGGCCGATCTTGTCGAAGCCCGCGGCGTTGACCAGGCCAACCACGCGTCCGTGCGCGCCGAGGATCGCATCGGCATAGGCCTTCACCGAAGCGGCGTCCGCGAGGTCCAGCGGATGGACCAGCAGCCGTCCCGGGCCTTCGCCGTGATCCGATGCCGTGCGTTCGGCACCGGCCACGTCCAGATCGCCGATGCAGACGGTGGCGCCCTGGGAGGCGAGCAGCAAAGCGGTGGCACGGCCGATGCCGGAGGCGCCGCCGGTGAGCGCGATGATCTTGTTTTCGAGTTCCATCGTGGCTGTTCTCTTCGGGGATCGATCAGGGTTGTCCACGTCGATGCCGGGCGGACACCCGGACAGGACCGTAATTCAGGCGCGAACGACGCTTCAATCCGGGTGCTCACCCGCTCCGCTGGCAGGCCTGCGCGAACACCCGTACCGGACGCGCAAGCCGCGGCCGTAACGTCGCGTGGCGATCCCGAGGAGCCTCTTCCATGCGCAGTCTGCTGCTCGTGTGCACCTGGTGCGCCATCTTCACGGCGGAATCTGCGGTCTATCGTTGCGAGATCGGCCAGCGGAAGATCTATACCGACCGCCCTTGCGTGGCCGGCGCCGCGCCCCACGACCTCCCGGTCATCAGCGTCGTGCCGTCGCCGGGCGAGGCGGATCTGGCGGGGGATCACGAGGCGCGACGCCAGCGGCAGCTGGAATCCAAGCAGGAGGGCGACGCGAAGTGGCTGAAGACGCATCGCCAGAAGAAGACGACCGACGAACGCATGTCGGCGGCGGCCCGGGACCACAAGGTCGTCAAGGACATGAACGCCGACCAGGTCCGTCGTGCGCTCGGAAGTCCCGACGAGGTCAAGCGCAAGAACGGCGTGGAGCGATGGACGTACGTCGACGGCAAGCAGCGGCGTACCGTGGTGCTCGAGGAAGGCCGCGTTTCCAGCGCCGGCGGGGCGAAGGACAAGTGATCGGGGGCGCATCCGGCTTGAGTCTGCGCCGTGGCTCTTGAAACAATGACGGAAGCGTCCACTCCGGCGTCATCGGTCCCTCGTTTCTTTTTCGCCATGCCTCTCTACGAATACAGCTGCGCTGCCTGCGGCGCCACGTCGGAAATCAACCACCGGATGTCCGATCCCGCGCCCACCGACTGCCCGGTCTGCGGTGCGCCCGAACTCTCCAAGATGATCTCGGCCGCCGGTTTCCGTCTGAAGGGCGCCGGCTGGTACGAGACCGACTTCAAATCCGACGGCAAGCGCAACCTGGCCGGCGACAGCGGCGAATCCTCCGGCGGCGACGGCAAGTCGGCCGGGAAGCCGTCGGCGAAACCCGCAGCCGATGCGGCCGCCGCACCGGCCAAAGCCGAAACCAAGGCCGAATCGAAGCCCGCGGCGGCACCGGCCGCCGCGTCTTCGAGCCCCGGAAGCACGGCGTCGACCTGAGGCGCAGCCGGGTCTCCAAGCAGGGGCGGGGGCACGCGGCTACAATCCGCGACTCTTTTTTAGCCGTGCCCTGCATACATGCGTTCCCATTACTGTGGTCAGGTCACGGAAGCCCTGACCGGTGAGACCGTCACCGTCTGTGGTTGGGTTCATCGCCGACGCGACCATGGCGGCGTGATCTTCATCGACCTTCGCGACCGCGAAGGGCTCGTCCAGTGCGTGTTCGACCCGGATACCGCCGAAGCTTTCGCGCTCGCCGACCGTTTCCGCTCGGAGTACGTGGTCCGGATCACCGGCCGCGTGCGCCCGCGCCCCGCCGGTACCGAGAACGCCAACCTGAGCACCGGCAAGATCGAGATCCTCGGCAAGCAGGCCGAGTTGCTCAATCGTGCGGAGACCCCTCCGTTCCAGCTCGACGACGACAACGTCGGCGAGGACACGCGTCTGAAGTTCCGCTACATCGACCTGCGTCGCCCGGCGCTGCAGAAGAGCCTGCGGATGCGCCACGACATCATCCGTCGCATGCGCAACTTCATGGACGAGAACGGCTTCGTCGACGTGGAGACGCCGATCCTGACGCGTGCCACGCCGGAGGGCGCCCGTGACTACCTGGTGCCGTCGCGCACCCATCCTGGCCACTTCTTCGCGCTGCCGCAGTCGCCGCAGCTGTTCAAGCAGCTGCTGATGGTGGGCGGCTTCGACCGCTACTACCAGATCGCGCGCTGCTTCCGCGACGAGGACCTGCGCGCCGACCGCCAGCCCGA
>CAZXXM010000352.1:0-3962 GCA_964644715.1 uncultured Salinisphaerales bacterium | reverse complement strand
TCCGGGTCAGACGGGCGTCGCGTTGAGGTAATTGCTCAGCGTCATCGTCTGCGAATGGCAGACCCAGTTCTTCGACTGCACCACGCGGATCGGTCGCGTCAGGCCTTCGTCGTCCTCTTCCACTTCGACGATGTAACCCTGGAAGTACAGCTCCATCCACACTTCCACGGTCTGGCCGGGCCAGGTTCCGGTAATCGAGGGCTGATCGCTCAGGTAATAGTCCCGTCCCACCTGGTGCGGCAGCCATTCATCCTGGCATCGGCCGTCGCGCACCAGCGCACTGATCCGGTGTCCGTAGTAGCGGTCCTTCGGCGAACGCACCTCGCCGTCTTCCTTCCAACGGGTCTCGTCGAGAATCGTGGTGGGCACGGCTGCGGAAGGAAGCCCGATGGAGGGCGAGCAGCCGCCGTAGGCAGGAACCTTCAGGGCCTTGTTGGCATCCGGCCGCGGTTGCCAGATCTGGTTGCCCACGCGCGTCCAGATGCCGCCGCGGATGAACTGCCGGTATTCGTACCGGCAGACCTCGTCCTCGGTCAGCAGGGGATTGAGCCCGACATGGACCTTGAACACGCAGGCCGCACGCCAGCGATCGGTGATGCGTCCGAGGTCGGGGTCGAGCCCTCTGAATCGCTCGAAGCGGAACGGCATCGACATGTGCTGCGAAAAATTGGCCACCGGATTCTTCGCACCCTGCTGCCCGGGCGTCGACGGCATGTTGTAAGGAAACAGCTTGAGCACGTTGGCGTCCGCGACGCGATTCACGTACTGCAGCTCGCCGATCATGGCGCCGAGCGTGCCCGGGCCCACCTTGCCGTCCGGTTTGCCGAGCTGGCTGCGGCTCGACTGGAACTGGTGCACCTGGGCCACGGACTTGGCGTCCCACTTCCCGATCGTCGGCGCGTTGACGACGCTCTGAATGATCGAGATCGCTTTCTGCGAATAGTTGCGCCGGCCGTTGTAGCCGATGGCATCTGCCGTGTTGAGCATGGGAAGACTCCGGGAAAGAGCAGCGGTAGACCTGCAACACAGGCTAGGCCGCGTGCGTATCTGCTTGATGCCGATCCCTTGAAATCTTGTTTCACGCCGTGTCAGCCGAGGTCAGCCGCCCCGTAGCCCGGACGAAGTCCGGGACTGCGCTACGTATTGCGAGGGGAACCCCGGACTTCGTCCGGGCTACGGTGAGATCAGGCGCCCGGATCGTGATCGTCCGGATGCTTCCACCAGGGCTTGAGCACCTCGAGCGCCTTTCTGTGCTCCAAGCCCAGCGCCTCCGCGACCGCGCGATGCGTGATGTGGCCGGTATGGACGTTCAGTCCTTCGCGAAGATGCGCGTCGTCGAGCAGCGCGCGTGCAATGCCCTTGTCGGCCAACGCGAGGACATAGGGGAGCGTCGCGTTGGTCAGCGCGAACGTGGACGTGCGCGCCACGCCACCGGGCATGTTCGCCACGCAGTAATGCACGACGCCTTCTTCGACGTAGGTCGGCGCATCGTGCGTCGTCGGTCGCGAGGTCTCGAAGCAGCCGCCCTGATCGATGGCCACGTCCACGATCACGGCTCCGCGCTTCATGTTACGCAGGTGCTCGCGCGTGACCAGCCGCGGCGCCGCGGCACCGGGTACGAGCACCGCACCGATCACCAGGTCGGCGCTCGCGGTGCAGCGCTCGATGGCGTCGCGTGTCGAATACAGCGTGACGAGCCGGCCTTCGAACATCTCGTCGACCTGCTTGAGACGCGCCAGCGAACGATCCAGCACCGTGACCCTCGCCCCCATCCCGACGGCGACGCGCGCCGCATGCGTGCCCACGACACCGCCGCCGATCACGAGCACCTCCGCCGGCGCCACACCGGGCACACCCCCCAGCAGCACGCCGATGCCGCCCTGCGATTTCTCGAGCGCGTGCGCACCGGCCTGGATCGCCATGCGACCAGCAACCTCGCTCATCGGCGCGAGCAAGGGCAGCCCGCCCTGCGCATCGATCACCGTCTCGTAAGCGATCGCGATGCAGCCGGATGCCAGCAGCGCCTGCGCCTGCTGCGGATCCGGCGCGAGATGCAGGTAGGTGAACAGCGTCTGGCCTTCTCTCAGCAGGGCGCATTCGCGCGGCTGCGGCTCCTTGACCTTCACCACCAGTTCGACGCGGGAGAAAAGCACCTCGGCAGAGGCCGCGATCTGCGCGCCCGCCTTGCGATAGGCTTCGTCGCTCACGCCGATGCCGGCACCCGCGTCCGTCTCGATCCAGACCTCATGACCATGCGCCACCAGTTCGCCGACGCCCGCAGGCGTCAGCCCGACGCGGTACTCGTGGATCTTGATCTCGCGGGGCGATCCGATGCGCATGTGGCTGTTCTCCCGTCCGGCGATGAACCTGACATGAAACGGCTGGCTACGCGATGAATCGCTCTCCCCGGCTTCCTCCCGCCGGCTCCGTCGGTGCGCTGCTGGCCGCCATCGGCTTCGGCATCGCGGCCTGGTACGGCTGGGCCTGGTATCACGTCCCCCGATGGACCGAGCAGGAGATCCAGGGTTCGGTCGAACTCAACCTTGCGCTCGATCTGAGCCGCCTGCCGCCCGACAGCATGCCGCCGGAGGCCCAGCAGCGGCTGCGCGCGCAACTACGCCAAGAAGTGGAGGCGCAGATCGCAGCGGAGAGCGAAGAGCCCAAAAGCCTGACGATGGCTGGCTTGTTGATGGGCGTGTTCGGGCTGGTGCAGATGGCCATCCGCCGCGCGATCGGACAGCGCCGCACGCTCTGACGCCGTTTTCGGCTTGTCCGGCAGCGCTCGTTTTTCCAGCGCCGGCAGGGTCTTGCTCAGGGCGCGGAAAATTTTTCGCGCGCCGTGTCGATTCCCGCGTTTCCCGTTCGTCGATTCATCAGGAACGCGCGGAAACAATCCCTTCCGCGGCGTCCGCAAACCTACCCAGGAGATCGAACATGCGCGTCATGGTGATAGTCAAAGCGACCCAGGATTCCGAAGCCGGCGTGATGCCGAGCGAGCAACTGCTGACGGACATGGGCAGGTACAACGAAGAGCTGGTGAAGGCAGGTGTCATGCTGGCCGGCGAAGGCCTGCACCCGACGTCGAAGGGAGCACGCGTGCTGTTCTCCGGCAAGACGCGGACCGTCACCGATGGCCCGTTCACCGAAACCAAGGAGCTCGTCGCCGGCTTCTGGCTCTGGCAGGTGCGCTCGATGCAGGAGGCCATCGAGTGGGTGAAGCGTTGTCCGAATCCGATGATCGGCGATTCGGAGATCGAGATCCGCCCGGTCTTCGAAGCCGAGGATTTCGGGGCCGAGTTCACGCCCGAACTGCGCGAACAGGAAGAGCGCATCCGCGCGGCCGCGGCGTCGAACTGACCGCTTTTCCCACACCCTCTCGGAGCCAGACGATGAAAGTCGAGTCCTACCTGTTCTTCAACGGCCGCTGCAGCGAGGCCGTCGCGTTCTACGAGAAAGCGATCGACGCCAAGACGCAATTCAAGATGACGTTCAAGGAGGCGCCCGATCCGCCGCCCCCGGGCATGATCCCGGAAGACTGGGGCGACAAGATCATGCACACGGCCTTCAGCGTCGGCGACACGATGATCATGGCGTCCGACAGCTGCGGGCCCGAGTCCATGGAGTTCAAGGGCTTCTCACTGTCGCTGAACGTTCAGAACGAGAGTGACGCCGATCGTTACTTCGCGGCGCTGTCCGAAGGCGGTGAAGTGACGATGCCCCTGGGCAAGACCTTCTGGTCGCCACGCTTCGGCATGCTCAAGGACAGATTCGGCATCGCGTGGATGGTGAACGTGGTGACGCAGGAATGCCTCGGATGAAACCGCTGCACGCCGGCGCGTCGGCGGTCCGTCACGCGATCGTCCTCGCGCCGCCGTGCACGCGTCGCACCGCGCTTCATTCGAGCCCGTCCGGCAGCACCCGGATCTGCAGAAAGACTCAAGGAAGAAATCCATGATCAAGAT
>CAZXXM010000351.1:0-3967 GCA_964644715.1 uncultured Salinisphaerales bacterium | reverse complement strand
AGGTTCTGCCTCGACTCGACAACGCCTGCTCCACCTCTTCTTCCTCCCTGGGAGAGCGGGTCGCGGTCTGACGCACGAGTGACAAGTGACGCACAGCGGGCCGGTCGACCCGCGCAACCCGCTTCATCGGAGGACAGCCCCCACATGAACAAGATGCCGACCCGTCCGCTCGCCAGGACCGGCCTGAACGTCACCACGCTGTCCCTGGGCACGGTTCCGTTGAGCGGATTCGGTAGGTCGTCCACCTACCAAGATTTCGAAGACGTCGTGCTCGACGCTTATGCGAATGGCATCCGCTACATCGATACTGCGCCGATGTATGGCTCGACGCGGTCCGAACACTTTCTGGGTCACGTTCTGCGGGTGCACGACCTGCGAAGTTCCGTCGTCGTCAGCACCAAGGTGGGCCGCGTGTTGCGCCCGCACAGCAAGGCAAAGGCCTCGGGACATCTGGTGTTCGGCGTGACCTGGCTCGATGGTCTAAACTTCGTCGAGCATTTCGATTACAGCTACGACGGCGTCATGCGCTCCTTTGAAGACAGCCAACAGCGCTTCGGGCTGGACGAGATCGACATGCTGTCGATCCACGACATCGGGCGCGTCGCGCACGGTGATCGGAACGCGCATTACTGGAAGCAGCTCCAGGACGGAGGTTTCAAGGCGCTGGACGAGATCCGCCGAAGCGGCGTGGTCAAGGCCATCGGCGTGGGCGTCAACGAGTGCGCCGCCGTCCTCGAAGTGGCCAACGAGTTTCCCATCGACTACTGCCTGGTGGCCGGTCGCTACACGCTCATCGACCAGACGGCGCTCGACGGCTTCCTGCCCGAACTGCAGAAACGCGGCATCGCGCTGGTGGCCGCCGGTGTCTTCAATTCGGGGATTCTCGGCGGCGGCAGCCGGGGCTCGACCAAGACCTTCGACTACCAGGCCGCGCCCCCCGACATCATTCGCAAGGTCGAGCAACTGGAAGTGGTCTGCAGCGAGTTCGACGTGGCACTGCCCGCGGCAGCCATCCAGTTCGTAGCCGCCCACCCGGCGGTGACCACCGTTCTGCAAGGCGCAAAGAGCGTCGACGAACTGCGCCAGAACGTGAAAGCGATGGCGAGCCCGATCGCGCCAGCGTTCTGGACGCGCCTCAAGGAGCGCAAACTGATTCCCGCAAACGCGCCGACACCGGCGTGACCCGGATTCATGCAGACAAAACAGACCGTCCCAGAAGCGGCGGAGGAGGCATCCATGAAGGCAGTGATCTACGGCGGCAAGAACAGCATCAGCGTCGAAAACATCGACGCGCCCAGGCTGAAGAACGACACGGATGCCCTGGTGCGCGTGAAAGCAGCATCAATCTGCGGCACCGACGTGCGCCTCTACTGGGGCACGATGAACGAGATGTTCGGCTACGAGCCGGGCGACGCGATGGGTCACGAATTCGTCGGCGTCGTCGAGGAAGTCGGCAAGGCCGTTCTCAATTTCAAGAAGGGACAGCGCGTGGTTTCGCCCTTTTCCACCCATTGCGGGCACTGCTACTACTGCGAGCGCGACCACATCACGCATTGCGAGAAGCTCACCGCCTTCGGACTGGGCAAGGCCTGGGGCGCGCTGGGCGGCGGCCAGGCCGAGTACGTCTGTGTTCCGAACGCCGACCGTACCTTGCTCGCGCTGGACGAGCGCGTCTCGGACGAGCACGCCACCGTCCTGCCCGATGTCCTCACCGGCGTGTTCGCCAGCTTCGAAGGCATGAAGGGCGGATCGTCGGTCGCGGTCCTCGGCTGCGGTCCGGTGGGCCTCGCATCCGTCATGTGCGCAAGGCTGCTCGGTGCCGGGCCGATCTTCGCCATCGACCACCACGAGAACCGGCTGGCGATCGCGGCCAAGCTGGGTGCGATTCCCATCAATTTCGACCAGCAGGATCCGGTCGACGCCGTGAAATCCCAGACCGGCGGCCGCGGTGCCGACATCGCCGCCGACACCGTCGGAAAGGTCGGATCGGTCAATCTGGCCTATCCGCTCGTGCGTCCCCGCGGCATCCTGAAGATGCTCGGGTACATCGATCCGAAGGAGCAGATCCCGATCGGCCCCGCCGCGCTCGCCCACATCATCCTCGAGCCTTGCCTGGTGCCGCCGATCCGCCGCTACCAGCCGAGGGTGATGAGGCTGATCGCCGACGGCAAGCTCGATCCGACGCCGATGCTGAGCCACACGATGCCGCTCTCCGACGCTCCGCTGGCCTACAAGATGATGGGAGAACGCCTCGATGGCGCCATCAAGATCGTTCTCAAGCCCTGAGCTGCGCCCCCTCCTGACCCCGGCCACGACCACTGCCATGCCCATCGAACCCTTCAAGATCGACATCCCCGAGAGCACGCTCAAAGACCTCCGCGAGCGCCTCGCGCGTACCCGCTGGCCGGATGACTTCGGAAACGACCAGTGGCAGTACGGCGCCAACACCGCGTACATGAAGGAACTCTGCGAGTACTGGCAGAAGAAGTACGACTGGCGCGCGGCGGAACGCGAGATGAACACCTTCTCCCACTTCCGTACCACGGTCGAAGGGATGCCGATCCACTTCATCCACGAGCGCGGCAAGGGCCCGAACCCCAAGCCGCTGATCATGAGCCATGGCTGGCCATGGACGTTCTGGGACTTCAAGAAGGTGATCCGCCCGCTCACGGATCCGGCGGCGTTCGGAGGCGACCCGAAGGATTCGTTCGACGTCATCGTCCCCTCGCTGCCAGGGTTCGGGTTCTCGACCCCGCTGCGCACGACCGGCATCAACTTCTGGCGTACCGCGGATTTGTGGGTCGACTTGATGCAGCAGCTCGGCTACCCGAAATTCTATGCGGAAGGCGGCGATTGGGGCGCGCTCGTCACCCAGCAGCTTGGGCACAAGTACGCGGATCGGGTCCTCGGCATCTACGCGCACCTGATCCTGTCGCTGACGGTGTTCCAGGATGGCGGCTGCGAGCCGGACGACTATGTCGGCGAGGAAGGCGCCGCCCTGTTGAAGAAGAATATGGACTTCTTCTCCGAGGAAAGCGGGTATTCCGCCATCCAGGGAACCAAGCCGCAGTCGATGGCCAATGCGATGAACGACTCCCCTGCCGGACTCGCCTCGTGGCTGGTGGAGAAGCGCAGGACCTGGTCGCACAGCAATGGCGACGTCGAATCACGCTTCAGCAAGGACGACCTTTGCACAATCGCCACCCTCTACTGGGTGACGGAGAGCTACGGCACGTCGGCTCGTTACTACTACGAGTGCATGCACAACCGCTGGAAGCCGTCGCACGACCGCCAGCCCGTCGTGGAAGCGCCTACGGCGCTGGCCGACTTCAAGCACGACGTCGCCGCCCTGCCGCGCAAGTGGAGCGAGCGTTACCACAATCTCAAGCAGTACTCGACCTTCGACGCCGGCGGCCACTTCGCGCCGATGGAAGAGCCCGAGGCTCTGGTGAAGGACATCCGCAGGTTCTTCCGGACCTTGTAGAAGCAGCCCACTCGTCATCGATCGTCGCCGTTACCGCCAGACCAAGAAAGTAGATGGCCACAGCAGGACGAAGTACGCCGGTGGGTCCGCTCTCCGGCGTGAAGGTCCTGGATCTGTCGCGCGTGCTCGCCGGCCCCTGGTGCACGCAGATCCTCGGCGACTTCGGGGCGGACGTGATCAAGATCGAAGCGCCCGGGCAAGGCGACGACACGCGCACCTGGGGGCCGCCCAACCTGCCCCCTCAAGAAGGTCGAAACGGCCCCGGCGAGAGTGCGTACTTCCTGTCGTGCAACCGCAACAAGCGATCCGCCGCGATCGACCTTTCCAGACCGGAGGGCGCCGCGATCATCCGCCGCCTCGCCGAAGCTGCTGACGTACTGGTCGAGAATTTCAAGGTGGGTGGCCTTACGAAGTACGGCCTGGGCCACGAAGATCTGAAGGCGGTCAATCCGCGCCTCGTGTACTGCTCGATCACCGGCTTCG
>CAZXXM010000350.1:0-3990 GCA_964644715.1 uncultured Salinisphaerales bacterium | reverse complement strand
AGTAGCGGTCGCGCGTGTCGATCGGCGGAATGCCCGCGTTCTGGTTGGCGTCGTACGACAGCCCGATCGGGAAGCCCGCGATCAATCGACCGTTGCTGATCTGGTCGATCATCGCGTACTCCTCGGCAATGCGCAGCGGCTCGCGCGACTTGCCCAGCGAGCGTCCGACCACCGCGATGGCGACCTCGAGTTTTTCCATCTCGGTCTGGTACGCCAGGATCGACCCGATGAGATTCGGATTGGGCACGACGTCGTACGAGGACTGGCTGTGCTCGGTGACGGCGACGCCGTCGAAACCCAGCCGCGCGCCGAGCATCAGCTCGCCGATGAAATCGTTGAGGTCCTGGTGCATCAGGCCGGGCTTCACGATGTCGAAGTACGGCGTGGTCACCACCGAATCGTGGTGCTTCTCGAAGTCAGGCGGCAGGTGGCGATAAGGCGCCTGCTGGAAGATGGAGACTTTCATGTTCCGGTTTCCCTGGTAGGTGCGCTGCTCAGGGACGCAGCGCCTGCTGTACGAGCGCGGTGTCCGTGTGCTGGTCGAAGTCGACGATGCGGCCGTTGCGCACGCGGAACACGTGGGCGAACGGACAGGTGAACGTCTTGCCCGTTGCCGCGAAGGTGCCGGTGTAGGTGCCCAGACCCACCACCGTCTCGCCCTGCTCGATGATTTCGCTGGGGACCGTGGTGTAGCTCGACCACTCGCCGACGATGCGGTCGAACACCCCGGATCGCACCGCCTCGGGCCCGTGGTAGATCCCGGCATACGGATAGCCGTCCGCCTCGCGCCAGCGGATCTTCGGGTCCAGCAGGGCGATGACACCGGCCAGATCCTTATTCGCGAACGCCTGGTACAGCCGTTCCACGACGCGGGCTCCTGCATTCATGACGTCTTCTCCATCGGGGGTGGTGGCGTGGGGTCGCTCATCAGGTCCTTGAGCAGGGTCCTCATCCACGTCAGGTCCTGGTGATCGGACCGGTTGCGGTGCCAGATCATCGCGACGTCCATCGGGGGGATGAAGTAGGGAATCTCGAAGATCTCGATGTCGAACCAGGCCTGGTGATGCTCGGCGAGGCGCCGCGGCACCACGCCGATCAGGTCGGAGGCGTGGACGATCTCGGGAATCAGCGTGAAGTAGGGAATGAAGTACTTCGTCTTCTGCACGAGCCCGTGCTGCGCCAGGGCTTCCTGCTCGATGGTCGGCGAGCCGTCCGTGCGGCAGTACATGACGTGCGGGCGGGACAGGTAATCCTGGAGTTCGATCGCGGCGGAACCCTTGCCGGTGCCGCGGGCACGGATGCCGACCAGCTGATCCCGCATCAGCGGTTCGAAGCAGAACTCGGGATCCAGGTGGTCGATGCCGCAGGCTAGCAGGTTGGCCTGCCGGGTGGGACACACGATCAGGTCGAGAGAACCGAAGCGCAGCTCCTTCCCCGACGTCCCGGGCGTGGGTAGCAACGACACGCTCACCCGCTGCGCGGCCTGCGACAGTTTTTTCCACAGCTTGTTGGTCACCATCGCGGCAACGTAGTCCGCGGTCGCGATCCGGAAGCGGCTGTCCGCCTTGTCGGGATCGAACGAGTTCCCGCTGACCATCTGGTCGGTCAGCCGGACGATCTGCGCGACCTCGGCCGTCAAGCGATGGGCTTTCTCGGTCAGCACCATCGTGCGCCCGCTGCGGACCAGCAGCTCGTCCTTGAACAGGATGCGCAGCTGGCCGAGCGACCCGCTGACGGCGGACTGCGTGAGGTGCAGCCGCCGCGCGGTTTCCGAGACGCTCGCGCAGTGCAGCAGCTCGTAGAGAATCGGGATCAGATTCAGGTTCAGCGAGCGCAGCGTGTGCAGGGCATCGGCCGTCATGGGTCGCGAGCGCAGAAACCAGGGGCTGGCAGGCTAAACCAGTTCGCCCACGCAGAAGTGCGCCATGTGCTTCTCGGCGAGCTTGGAGTGGTAGTCGCCGAACTCCGCGGTCGAATCCTTGCCGGCATACATGCGCGCCACGAAGGGCCCGCCCGGGTGGCGGTCCTTCCACTGGCTGAAGTCGTAGACCTTGCCGCGGATGATGATCCAGCAGTCCTCGAACGTGGCGCGCTGCGCCACCTCCTCGCGCGTGACGCGGCGGTCGCCCTCGAGCGAAACCGGCGGCACCCACAGGTTCTGCGCAATCTCCTTGCGCGTCTGCAGCGCCGCGGAGCGCGAAACGAGTAGTCGCGCTCGTCCACCGCCGCGAGGATCGCGCGGCGCTCGGGAGAATCCTCGGGCTCGAGGTGCTTGAACAGGAACTTGGAGCCGAACTGGAACCGCGTGGCACGGTAGTGGCGCACGCGCTCGTAGTGCAGCAGCGCGGAGTACACGTCCTCGCGATGCAGCTTGAAGGCCATGCTCAGCGCGGCACCGTCCTCGAAGCTCTGCGTGGCGGCCTGGCCCATCGTCGGCAGCATCGGGTGGGCGGCGTCACCGAGCAGGCAGATGCGGCCGTCGGTCCAGTGCTCGAAGGCATCGCGGTCGTAGAGGCCCCACTTGGTCGGCTTCTCGATGCCGCCGACCAGGGCCAGCACGTCGTCCAGGCGAACGTCGCCTTCGAACGCGATGCCCATGCGTTCGCGCATCTCGGCCGGATCGGCCGCGAACCAGTCGCCCTCGTCGCCCTCGAACGCGGCCGAGTTCGGTTCGTAGTAGGCCGCCCAGACGTTGAGCAGTTCGCCGCCGCGCACCCAGTAGGTGAGCGCCCAGGCCCGCTGGGTCTTGCGCACGTCCATGCTCAGACTGTCGACGGGGTTGTGATCCATCGGGCTGCCGTCGGCCTTGCGCAGGCCGGCGACCTTGGCGCGCGGGATCAGGCCGCGATAGCAGGTCACGGCGGTCCAGCGCCGCTTCGGGTTGTTGGGCCACACCTGCCGCACCACTTCGGAGTTGATGCCGTCGGCGCCGATCAGCAGTTCGCCGGTGGCCTCGGTGCCGTCGGCGAAACGGGCGGTGACGGTGCCGGCGTCCTGTTCCAGGCTGGCCAGACGCTTGCTCATGTGCACGCGGATGGGACACGCCACCCCCGAGTCCGGGCCCAGTTCGAGCGCCCGTTTGTACAGGCACATCAGCAGGTCCATCCGGTGCATGTGATGGAAGCCCGCCCCGTCCTTGGCCGCGGTGTCGTGATCGATGGGCTTCCGCGAGACCGACCCGTCGGGGAAGATCTCGCGGGTCGCTTCGAGGATCGCGGCGCGGCCGCCATCGATGACGCCCTGCGGGCCCTTGGGGTCACCGCCATCCAGGTCGATGCCGAGCCACTTGCAGAGCCGCGCACCATTGGGCGCGATGTTGAGCCCGGCGCCGGCCGTGCTCGGCGTGCGGGTCTGCTCGTACACGTCGATGGACGTGAACACGCCGGCTTCGCGCAGCGCGATCGCGGCGAAAAGTCCGCCCATGCCGCCGCCCACGATCAGCACTCGCATTTCATTCTCCCAGGGGTGAGGCTGCGTGCGGCCGATTGCATGTCATTCGATGTCGACGTAGAGATCCTCGCCGACGGCGATCACCGGGTAGGTCCGCAGGGGCTTGGTGCAGGGAAACTCGATCGGCGCTCCCGTGCGCACGTTGAAAGATCCTCCGTGCAGCGGGCATTCGATCACATCGCCTTCGAAGAAGCCCTCCGTGAGAATGGCGAGCTGGTGGGTGCAGACATTGGTCGTGCAATGCATCTCGCCGTCGAGATTGAAGGCGGCGAGCGGTGGATGGCCTGGAACGTCGATCCGCAGCATCTGGCCCGGTTCCACGTCCCCCTTTCCGCACAGCCGGACGCGTCTGCTCATTCGAGCGCTTCCCCTCCGCGGACGTTCATGATGCCGCGGACGCCGAAGCCGCCGTCGGTATGAATGATCGCGCCGGTGATGGGGCCGGCGTCGGCGGCGGGCGCCAGCAGCACGTAAGGCCCGCAGTAGTCCTCCGGCTTCGGAGCCACCTGCAGCGGCGTGATGTCGCGCAGCATCTGGTCG